>NZ_JBRRES010000022.1:0-76476 GCF_056760395.1 Stenotrophomonas sp. STEN009
CCTTATGCCCTCGGGCGAAACCTGAACGGATTCCAGCTTTTGTAGAGCCGAGCCCACGCTCGACCGCGGATCTGTAGAGGCCCGGGGCCGGGGGGGGGGGGGGGGGGGCGGCCGCCCCCGGGCGGAGAGGATCAGCGAACAGCCACCGGCGGCGCCTCCTGCCAGCCCAGCCCCAGGCTCTTCTGCAGCGCCACATACCGCACCAGCAACTGCAGCCGCGCCTGGGCGGCGGCATCCTGCGCCTGCAGCCGCTGGCGCTGTACGTCCAGCAGATCGATCTGCGAGGTGGCACCCGCCTGTCGACGCTGGCTCATCAACGCCAGCGAACGGTCCGCCGAAGCCTCGGCGCGGACACTGGCCTGCAGTTGCTGCCGGGCCGCACCGAAGCGCGCCAACGCGGTGTTGGCATCCTGCAGTGCAGCCAGCACCGTGCCCTCGTAGGCCGCCAACCGGGCCTCATTGCCGGCCCGAGCCTGGGCCACACGGGCCTTGTTCACGCCGAAGTCGAACAGCGACCAGCGCAGGAACGGGGCGACGATGGTGGCGGCTGAATCCCGCCCCAGGTCGGAAACCGATGTGGCGCCCGCGCCGATGCTGCCCAGCAGGGTCACCTGCGGAAAATATGCTGAGATCGCCTGGCCGATCTGCGCCGAGGATGCCGCCAGCTCGCGCTCAGCCTTGCGCACATCCGGCCGGCGCTGGATCAACGCGCCCGCATCGTCCACCGGGACGCTGGCCGGCAGCACCGGCAGCGGCTGGTCTGCCGCCAACCGCGCATCCAGCGCCCCCGGCTCGCGGCCTACCATCAGGGCCAGCACATCTCGGGCTTCGTCGGCCTGTGCCTGTAGCGGCGGCAGCGCAGCCTGCTGCTGTTGCAGCTGGGCCTGCGCGCGCTCCACCTGCAGGTCCGAATCCGCACCGCGTTGGCGACGCTGACGGGTCAGCTGCAGGCTTTCATCGGCGGCTCGGAGGTTGTGCTCGGCCAGGGCGATACGCTCGCGGCTGCTGCGGTAGCCGAGGTAGACCTGGGTCAGTTCCGCGGCAAGCTGCACCTGCGCATCGGCCAGTGCTGCGGCGTTGGCCTCGGCTTCGGCGGCGGCCTGCTCGGCCGCGCGGCGTCGGCGGCCGAACAGGTCCAGTTCCCAACTGGCGTCGAAGCCCGCCACGTACAGCTCGGTGTCCAGATCGATATCGGCGAACTGCTGGCGCAGCTGCGCCGCCTCCTGCGGACGGCCGTTGGCCTCGGCCACGCCGGCGATGTTCTCGCCCAGACCGCGCACGCTGTTTTCCAGCGAATCCGGTGCCTTGATGTTGGCGTAGCCCGCCGCCGCGCCCACGCTGGGCAGCTGCTCGGCGCGGCGCTGGCGCTGCAGCGCGCGCGAGGCCAGCAGCTTGGCCTGGGCGGCGCGCAGGTTGGGGCTGTTGCGCAGCGCTTCGTCCACCAGCTGGTCCAGCAGCGGATCGTTGAGCGCGCGCCACCACTGGCTGGGCGGGCTGGCGGGCTGCACGCCGGCCTGCGCCGCGCGTGGGAGCTGCGCCTGCGCGGTAGCGACCGTGGCCACGTCCGGTTTCACGTAATCCGGCCCCACCATGCAGCCCGCCAGCAGCAGCGGCAGGGTGGCCGGGCACAGCCGGCGCAGAAGGGGGGAAACGGGCAAGGTCGTCGAAGTCATCAGTGCATCGCCAATGGAACGCCCTTGGGCAGGGGCTTGAGCAGGAAGACCAGCGGCAGGGTGGCCACCACGATCAGGCCGAAGATCCAGAACAGGTCGTTGTAGGCCATCACCATCGCCTGCATCTGCACCGTCTGCGCCAGCACGGCCATCGCCTGGGTGGCGTCGCCCAGCTGCTGGCCGTAGGCATGCAGCGCGTCCTGGGCGATGGTCGAGTTTGCGGTAACGCTGCTGCCGATCGCATCGATGTGCAGGGTGGTGCGGCGTTCCTGGAAGGTGGAAATGATGGCCAGCCCGATCGAGCCACCGAGATTGCGCGCGGCGTTGAACAGGCCGGATGCATCGCTGGTGTACTCGCGCGGCACCGAGGTGATGGCCGCCTGGTTCAGCGCCATCATTGCCAGCGCCAGCCCACAGCCCTGCAGCAGCTGGCCTATGACGAAGTGCGGGCCGATGCTGTCCGGAGTCAGCCCCAGATTGACGAAGCAGGCAGCGGCGAAGCACAGCATGCCGCCGAACACCATGATGCGTACGTCGACCGTTTCCAGCATCTTCGGCATCAACGGCATCAGCAGGATGGTCGGCAGGCCGGCCAGCAGCAGCACATAGCCGGCCTGCTCGGTGTTGTAGCCGGCGATGATCGCCAGGAACTGCGGGATCATGTACATGACCCCGAACAGGATCATGCCCACCGCCATCACCATCACGAACACTGCGCCGAAACTGCGCTGGAACAGGATGTTGAGGCGGATGACCGGCGCCTTGCTGGTGAACTGCGAAAGCGCGAGCAGCGCGAAGCCCAGCACCGAGACGATGCTGAGAACCACGATCATCGTCGATTCGAACCAGCGCTCGCGCTGGCCGTCTTCCAGCACCACGGTAAGCGCGGACAGGCCGGCGGTCATACCGACGATGCCCAGCCAGTCTGCGCGCAGCAGCCCACCCCAATCAGACGTTTCATGCGGAAGGCCGAGCAGCAGCAGGGCAACCAGGCCGGCGCAGATCGGCACGTTGATGAAGAACGCGTAGTGCCAGCTGACGTTCTCGGTCAACCAGCCGCCCAGCAAGGGGCCGATCACCGGGCCCAGGATGACGGTCATGCCGAACAGCGCCGTGCCCAGCGGCTGCTGCTTCGGCGGCAGCCGCGTGCCGACGATGGTCAGCGCGGTCGGGATCAGCGCACCACCGGCAAAACCCTGCCCTACCCGTCCGGCGATCATCATCGGCAACGAATCGGCCAGGCCGCACATCACCGAGAACGCAGTGAACAGCGTGGCGCAGATCAGCAGGAAAGTGCGCAGGCCCAGCGTGCGCACGAACCAGCCGGTCAGCGGAATCATCACGATTTCCGAGACAAGGAAGGCTGTGGAGATCCAGGTGCCTTCGGTGCCGCTGGCACCCACTTCGCCCTGAATGGTGGGCAACGCAGCGTTGACGATGGAGATGTCCAGCGTAGCCATGAACGAACCGATGGTGCCGGCCGCCACGGCCAGCCAGGCCGCGGCATCCGCCTTGCCTCCGGCGACAGGTGCTGCGTGGGCACGGGTGGCGTTCATTGCGCCGGCGCGGCCATGGCCTCGGCCTCGTCCTGGGTGCGCTCGCGCGCATCCTTTGCATTGCGGGTATCGACGGTCACTTCCACCGACATGCCCGGCACCAGCACCTTGCGTGCTTCGGCACCTGCGTCCACCCGGATGCGCACCGGCACGCGCTGCACGACCTTGGTGAAGTTGCCGGTGGCGTTCTGTGGCGGCAGCAGCGCGAACTGCGAGCCGGTACCCGGCGAAATGCTCTCCACCGTGCCGCGCAATGGGGTGCCTGGCAACGCATCGACCTTGATTTCGGCCGCCTGGCCGGCGCGCATCAGGCCCACCTGGGTTTCCTTGAAGTTGGCAACGAGGTACAGCGAAGCAACCGGCACGATGGTCATGGTGCGGGTACCGGCAGCAACAAACTGGCCAACCTGCACGGTCTTGTTGCCGACACGGCCGTCGATGCGCGCGCGCAGCTCGGTGTCCTCAAACGCCACTCTGGCCTGCGCAGCGTCGGCCTGCGCCTGCTTCAGTCCGGCCTGGGCCTGCTCGAGCTGGGCCTGGCTGGCTTCGATCTGGCTCTGCGCGCCCTGGATCTGTGCCTTGGCCGCGTCGTACTGGGCCTGGGCGCGCTCGACATCGTGGCGCAGGCTTTCGACGTGTTCATGGGTGTCGGCACCACTGGCCGCCAGCGGGGTGAAGCGCGCCAGCTCTGACCGGCCGAAACGCAGCGAGGCGGCGGCCGCGGTGAGCTGGGTCCGTGCCTGCAGCAGGCTGGACTGCTGGCCCTGCACCCCAGCGGCGGCAGCGGCGATGTCGGCTTCGCGCACGGCGATCACGGCCTCGGCCTGGTCCAGCGTGGCACGGTAGGTGCGCGGGTCGATGCGCAGCAGCGGTTCGCCAGCCTTGACCCACTGGTTGTCCTGCACCAGCACTTCGGTGACGTAACCGTTGATGCGCGGAGCGACCGCGACAGCGTCGGCCTGCAGATAGGCGTTGTTGGTGTCCTGCAGGTAGCGGCCGACCAGCAGGTGGTAGATCAGCCAGGCAACCAGGGCGATGACCACGACGACGCCGATGATGGCCAGCGTCCAGCGCACCTTGGGGTTCTTCAGCGGCGAGGGCTTGTCCTCGGTGGAAGGCGTTTCGTCAGGGGCGGCGTCGGCGCGCTGGGGCTGTTCGGTCATTGTCTGAAGGCGGTGGTCGGTGCCATACGGGACGGTAGGGGAAGCGATGCGGAGGCAAGGTGAAAAAAAAACGGAGGCCATTGGCCTCCGTTTCCTGTGCGCTGACGTCTGCCCGCATCCGCCGGGCATGGCCCGGCGCCACCGTCATCTCACCTGCCGGTCTTCACCTCGGTCCACAGACGGGTGTACAGCTTGTCCGTCTCCGGGGTGTTGATCGAATAGGTGAACATCTTCGCGGCCACATCGGCCGGCGGGTAGATGGTCGGGTCGGTACGGATCGCCTCGTCCACCAGCGGAGTCGCGGTCGGCACCGGGTTGGCGTAGTGGATGAAGTTGGTATTGGCCGCAGCGACCTTCGGCTCCAGCAGGTAATTGATGAACTTGTAAGCGGCTTCCGGATGCTTGGCGTCCTTCGGGATCGCCAGCATGTCGAACCACTGCGGTGCGCCTTCCTTCGGAATCGAATAGGCGACATGCACGCCGTTGCTGGCCTCCTCGGCGCGGTCGCGGGCCTGGATGATGTCACCCGACCAGCCGACCACCAGGCAGGTGCCGCCGTTGGCCAGCGAACCGACGTACTGCGAGGAGTGGAAGTTCTGCACGTACGGGCGGATCGACTTCAACAGGTCGGCCGCCTTCTGCAGCTCGGCCGGATCGCCGCTGTGCGGGTCCAGGCCCAGATAGTGCAGTGCGATCGGGATCATGTCAGCCGGCGTGTCCAGGATGGTCACGCCGCAGTCCTTCATCTTGCTGATGTTCTCCGGCTTGAACACCAGGTCCCAGCTGTTGGCGATGTCGGTGCTGCCGCCGAAACGCTCCTTCAGCATGTCCACGTTGTAGCCGATGCCGGTGGTGCCGACCATGTACGGCACGCCGTAGCGGTTGTCCGGATCCTGGGTGGCGATGCGCTTCATCACCGCCGGGTCCAGATTGGCCAGGTTCGGGATCTTGCTCTTGTCCAGCGGCAGGAACACGCCCGCCTGGATCTGCCGGCCGAAGAAGTTCAGCGTCGGCACCACCACGTCGTAGCCGCTGTTGCCGGCCAGCAGCTTGGTCTCGACCATCTCATCGCTGTCGAACACGTCGTAGGTCACCTTGATCCCGGTTTCCTTCTCGAAGGTCGGGATGGTGTCCTCGGCAATGTAATCGCTGTAGTTGTAGACGTTCAGGACCTGGCTGTCCTGACTGCCACCGTTGCCACCGCCACAGGCGGCGAGCATGGCGGAGGCCAGGCCGAGCGTGAGGATACGCAGCTTCATCGGGTGCTCCAGAATGCGGGGAGGGGGGCCGGCTCGGGCCGGCGACGGATGCCAGCCTACCCCCCGGCGGCGGATTTTTCTATTCCACGCTTTCACACGTTCAGCAGCAGGAACTCGCGCTCCCACGAGCTGATGACACGGAAGAAGGTCTCGTACTCCTTGCGCTTGACCGAGATGTAGGCCCGGCAGAAGCGCTCGCCCAGCAGCGCCTGCAGTTCGCCGCAGCGCTCAAGCCCGTCCAGCGCTTCGCCCAGCGAGCGCGGCAGGTCGTAGCCCAGCTCCTTGGCGCTGCCGGTGACCGGCGCATCCGGCGCCAGCCGCTCGCGGATGCCGAGCAGGCCACAGGCCAGGGTGGCGGCCATCGCCAGGTAGGGATTGGCGTCGGAGCCCGCGAATCGGCTCTCCACCCGCATGTTCTCCGGTGTATCCAGCGGCACGCGCAGGCCGCAGGTGCGGTTGTCGAAGCCCCAGTGCACGTTGCTCGGCGACACCTCGCCGAACACCAGCCGGCGATAGGAATTGACGTTCGGCGCGAAGAACGCCATCGCCTGCGGCGCATACTTCTGCAGCCCCCCAAGATAATGGCCGAACACCGGGCTGAACTCGCCTTCGGCATCGGTCTCACCGGCGAACACGTTGCTGCCATCGCTCACCCGCACCAGGCTCTGGTGGATGTGCATGGCGCTGCCCGGTTCGTTCTCCATCGGCTTGGCCAGGAAAGTGGCGTACACGCCGTGGCGCATCGCCGCCTCGCGCATGGTGCGCTTGAACAGGAAAACCTGGTCGGCCAGATCCATCGCATCGGCGTGGGTGAAGTTGACTTCCAGCTGTGCCGCGCCGGATTCGTGGATCAGCGTGTCCACGTCCAGCTTCATGGCATCGGCGTAGTCGTACATCAGGTCGAGGATGGGGTCGAACTCGTTGACCGCATCGATCGAATACGACTGCCGCGCTGTTTCCGGGCGACCGGAGCGACCGGCAGGTGGCAGCAGCGGGAAATCCGGGTCGGTGTTCTTCTGCACCAGGAAGAACTCCAGTTCCGGCGCCACCACCGGGCGCAGGCCCAGCTCGGCGTAGGCCGCCAGCACGCGACGCAGCACATTGCGCGGCGCCAGCTCATGCGGCTCGCCATTCTTGGTGTAGCAGTCATGGATGATCTGCGCGGTGGCATCGGCGGCCCACGGCACCATGCGCACGGTATCCGGATCCGGGCGCAGCATCATGTCCGAGTCCGACGGCGAGGTCAGTTCGTAGTAGTCATCCGGAAACTCGCCGGTCACCGTCGTCGCGAAGATGCCCTCGGGCAGGCGGGTACCATAGTCGTGCGAGAACTTGTCGGCGGGAATGATCTTGCCGCGCGCGTTGCCGGTGATGTCGGGCACCAGGCATTCGACTTCGGTGATACGCCGCTCCTTCAGCCAGCGCAGCAGGCTGCTCTCCTGCGGTGCGGGGGGCGTTGCCGTCTTGCGCGGGCGCGTTCGGGAACTCATCGGGAATCCAGTTGGTTCTGTTGATGCTGCCGGCAAGCTTGGCCGAACGCACGGAAAATAGCGTGATAGAACGGCGCCTGCATGACGCGCCACTCCGGGTGCCACTGTACGCCGAGCACGAAGCGGTGGCGCGGGCTGCGTGCCGCCTCGACCAGCCCGTCATCGGCGCGGGCCTCGACCTGCAGGCCGCTGGCCAGGCGGGCAATGCCCTGGCCGTGCACCGAATTGACCTGCACCCTCCCCTCGCCGTGCCAGTCCGCCAGCCACCCATCCGCCACCAGTGTGACCGCGTGGGACGGCCCGTACTGCACGTCCACGGGTGCCTGCGGATCTTCGCGATGATCGGCCAGCCCGGGTACCCGATGGACCTGTGGATGCAGGCTGCCTCCCAGGGCGACGTTCAATTCCTGGAAACCACGGCAGATCGCCAGCACCGGCAGGTCCATCGCCAGCGCCTCGTCCAGCAGTGCGAAGGCATTGGCATCGCGCGCAGGATCATGCGCATTGCCGGGCCAGCTGCGGCCACCGTCGTAATGCTGCGGCTCGATGTTGCTGACCGCACCGGTCAGCAGCAGACCGTCGAGGCCCTGCAGCCAATCGCGCGCCGGCAGCGGCGGCTGCAGGCTGGGCAGCACCAGCGGCGTGACCTCTGCTGCCTCGGCCAGGGCGCGGACATACTTCTCGCCGGCCACCGCAAAGCGATGATGGCCAAGCACCGTACTGTCGGTGGGCAGGCCCACCCAGGGCAGGCGACGCATGGGGAAACTCCTTGGCGTGCAGACACGTTACCCGCAGGTGCACGAGTGCGGCAAGTCGTCGCCATCACGCGCGAGGTGCCAAGTATCGGCGAAACTGGGGGCGTGAACGCCGATCAACCTCCTCCGCCCCGTCTTCCCACCCTGCGCCCGCGAGGCCCGCAGTGACGTCCGCCTTTCCAGCCAGCTGGTATGCCGCCAGCCTGCCGGAGCCGGCCGCCCTGCCTCCGTTGCAGGGCGACGTGCAGGCCGATGTCGCAGTGCTCGGTGCAGGCTACACGGGCCTGACGGCGGCGCTGGAACTGGCCTCACGCGGCCAGCACGTGGTCCTGCTGGACGCCCACCGGATCGGCTGGGGCGCGTCCGGTCGCAACGGTGGCCAGGCGCTGGTGGGCTATGGCTGCGAGGTGGACGAACTGGAACGGCAGCTGGGCCGGGACGATGCCCGCCATCTGTTCGACTGGTCACGTGACGCCGTGCAGGCCATGCGCACCCGCATCGACCGCTACGGCATCGACTGCCATTGGCGTGAGGGCCACGCCAGCGTCGCCATCCGTGCCCGCCACGAGCGCGAGCTGCGTGCCCACTGCGAGCACCTGCAACAGCATTACGATTACCCGATGCAGTGGTGGGACCGGCAGACACTGCGTGGGCAGCTGGACAGCCCGCGCTATCGCGCGGCCATGTTCGATCCACTCAGCGCGCACCTGCACCCCCTGGCGTATGCGCGCGGCCTGGCCGACGCAGCGCGCGCGGCCGGGGTGGTCATCCATGAGAACTCTGCGGTTACCCGCGTGCAGCGCGGGCCCCGCCCGGCCCTGCACACCGCGCACGGCAGCGTCAGCGCCGCGCATCTGGTGATCGCCGGCAATGCCTGGCTGCAGGGCCTGCTGCCAGCGCTGGAGCACCGCATCATGCCGGTAGGCACCTATATCGGTGCCAGTGCGTGCCTCGGCCCAGAACGGGCCCGCGCCCTGATCCGTAATGACATGGCAGTAGCAGACACTGCCTGGGCGCTGGACTATTTCCGCCTGAGCCACGACCACCGTCTGCTGTTCGGGGGCCGCGCCAGCTACTCGGCGCTACCGCCGCCCGGGCTGCGCGGAGTGATGCAGCGACGCATGCACGCGGTTTTTCCGCAGCTGGCCGACGTCGCTCTCGATCAGGTCTGGGGCGGCTATGTCGACATCACCCGCAACCGCGCCCCGCATTGGGGACGGCTGGACGGCAATCTGTACTTCGCGCAGGGATTCTCCGGCCACGGCGTGGCGGCAGCCGGCCTTGCGGGTGACGTGATCGCCGCGGCAATCGCCGGCCAGAGCGAGCGCCTCGACGTGTTCCAGCGCCTGAAGCACGCGCCGTTCCCGGGCGGGCGCCTGCTGCGCATGCCGCTGCTGGTGGCTGCGATGTCGTGGTACAGGCTGCGGGATGCGTTGTGGTGACGATATCAGCGCCCTTGACGGGACTCCACGGCAGCGCGACTTGATCCCTTCACACCGATTGTTTGCATAATCTGCACAGGAGCAGGGGGAGCACGTGGATGCAGTGGTGGAAGGAAGGTCTACCGGTGAACATCCGGATCAGTCCCCAGGGACTGGTGCTGATGCTCATCTATGCCGTCGCCTGCGTGGCCACGCGCAAACTTTCGGTAGACCAGTTCTACCTGCCGGCAGGTGTGCGTGTGGCCGCCTTGCTGCTCTGTCCACCGCGCCTGTGGCCTTACCTGTTGCTGGGCGAGTACGCCTACTTCGCCCATCTGCGGATTCCGCTGCTCGAAAAATACGGGTTGGCATGGGTGCTTCTGGCCTCGGCATTTCTCATGCCGGCAGTGATGCTGATCGTACGCATGCACCGGAAGTTGCTTGCGCGCACCACGGTCCTCGGCGTGATCTCGATCGCGGTCTGTGCCGCGACGATCATCAGCCTGCTCAACCTCGGAATCTCGTACCTGCTCTGGGAGCCGCTGCATAACGCGTCGTTTATCACCAACGTAATGCGCTATGCGCTGGGCGACTTCACTGGGATCCTCATCCTGGCGCCACTCGCGCTGCTCTGGATCCGTCGCGCCGAGGAACAATGGACACCCCGGTCCGTTGCGGCCACAGTCGGAGCACTAGTAGCCATGCTGGTCATTGGCCTGCAGGCGACGCCGGTACCCGCCTCGATCACGGCCCCTGGCTCGCTGCAGTTGTTGTTGATCCTGCCTATTCCCGCAATCGCCCTGACCTGCCTGCTGGGATGGCGCGGGGCGGCCGTCGGTGTCGCCGCAGTGAACATGATTCTTGGTCTGAGCACCCCTTCTGACCACCCCGCATCATTCGATCAGGCGACCTTTGCCACCCAGCAGGCCATGGCCATCGCCAGCGTCGCCCTGTTGCTGCTGGGTGCGCGCATCACGCATTTCCAGAGCCAGCATCGGCTGCGTGAGGAAGACGGCAGAAACTCGATGAAACTGGCCCGCAGTACGCACATGGCCAGCGAAATGGATCTGCGAGAGCGAGCGGCGCACCTGCGCAGGCTGGGCGAGGGGATGGACCTGTCGCTCAACGAGATGGTGAACTGGCTGCACGCGCAAGGGCACCACGCTGTCGCCAACAGCCTGAAACACACATCAGAAGTCCATTCGCGCCAATTCCGCGCGCAGGCGAGCATGATCTACCCATCCGCCCTGGAGCGTCTCGGGCTTTACGTCGCTCTTCGTGCAGGTGGCGTGCGGGAGGCATGGGACAATACGCACCGGGTTACGCAGCCCCGGCTGACGGGCGACCCATGTCAGTTGGGAGTGGATCTGCAGCTGGCCGCATACCGGACCGTGGTGGAGGCCGTATCGTTGCTGCTCAGGTATGAGCCCGGTCAGATCTCCGTGCGCATCAGGTGCGGCGTCTTCAGACAGATGCACGGAGTACTGATTTCCGCCGCTCTTGTCGATCCTCACCATGCGCTTTCGCAACAGACTCAGGAACTGGTCCGTTCACAGCTATTGGGCCGGATCGTCGCCTATTCCGGGGTCGTCGATGTTCAGAAAAACAGGATCCGGATCGCCTTGCTGGATGGGCTGGCCACCTATCCGCAGGCCCCTCTGGCAGCACACTGTCCAGATGCGCCGTGGCCGTTCGACCAAGGTCGGCAATCTGCAACCTGACATAGAATTGCCAGCCAAAGCGCGATGGATGTCACTAATTCGCAGCAGTGCTGAACTGGTGTCGGCGGCAAAGAGCCAGGTAACGAAGAAGAGATCCGATTGCGTAGGCGGGAATCTGCCGATACTGTCGCCAGAGGTGTAGACGTCCAGAGTGGATGGAACGCCACCATGGTACGAGCAAGGGAGGCTTGGGATTGAACTGGTGGAAGAACGATGTCGAGCTGAGCTTCCGGATACGCCCCATCGGACTTTTCATCGCTGGGATGTACGCCGTCACGTGCTGGGCCGCTCGTCAGGTCTCGCTCGACCAGTTTTACCTGCCGGCAGGCATACGGGTCGCTGCGCTGCTGCTCTGCCCTCCCCGCCTCTGGCCCTATCTGCTGCTTGGCGAATATGCTTACTTTGCCCAGATGCGATATCCACTCATCGGGAAGTATGGGCTGGCTTGGGTGATCCTGGGCTCCGTGTTCCTCATGCCAGCGGTAGCCTTGGTCGTGCGGGCGCATCGCAGATTCATGACCGCGACAACGGAGGGCTGGCTTCTCTCGATGGCGGTTTCCGCCGCGCTCATCGCCACCGCATTGAAACTGGGCTTGGCCCACCTACTCTCCGAGAACCCGTCTTCCGTGCCATTTGCGACACGAGCTGTCCGCTTCGTGCTCGGTGATTACATCGCAATACTGACTGTCGCCCCACTCGCACTGCTCTGGATCCGGCGCCGGTCACTGTACGAGTGGAAGTTTTGGAAGCACGCGCCTACCGTAGCCGCATTGACACTACTGATATCACTGGGCGCATTCATGGCCTCGGGTGTCGAGCTCCCAGATGCCACCAAGACATCCCTGCAACTGGTGATGGCTTTGCCGGTTGTTGCCTTGACCTGCATCCATGGCTGGCGAGGAGCAGCTGTGGGTGTTCCGCTGTTGAACATAATGATTGCAATGACAACACCA
Source organism: Stenotrophomonas sp. STEN009 (assembly GCF_056760395.1). Lineage (NCBI taxonomy): Bacteria > Pseudomonadati > Pseudomonadota > Gammaproteobacteria > Lysobacterales > Lysobacteraceae > Stenotrophomonas > Stenotrophomonas sp. STEN009. The sequence continues at coordinate 11,992 of NZ_JBRRES010000022.1, forward strand.
GCATCAGGACTGCCTGGTTCGTTCGACCAGCGAACATTCATGATGCAGCAGCTCATTGCCGTCGCAGGGACGGCGCTTCTTCTACTCGGTTCCCGCATCACTCAGCACTATCATCAGCATGCGCGCCATGATCTGGATGGGAGTCAGACGGCCAGACTTTCGAGAACTGCTCATATGGCCAGCGAACTCGATCTGAGGCAGCGGGCGCTTGATCTCAGGAAGATCGCAGACGGCGTCGAGAAATCACTGAACCAGACTGCCGATCTTCTGAAAATGCACGGACACCATGCACCTGCAATGGATCTGCTGCACACCTCGACGACACATTCACGCCAGTTCCGTGAACTCACAAGCCTGGTGTATCCAACCGAAGTCGAGCAGGTCGGGTTGTATGTTGCCCTGCAGGTCAGCGGCATCAGCGAAAACTGGGACCGGACCAGCAGGGTTGCGCTCCCCCGCATGACGGGCGACCCCTGCAGGCTGAGCATTGCACTGCAGCTTGCTGCCTATCGAACCCTTACCGAAACGGTCGCACTGCTGCTCAAACACGAACGGGGGCAGATCCAGATCCAAGCACGCTGCGGCAGCCTGCATGGTCAACAGGGCATCCTGATCAGTGCATCTCTGTTGGACAGAGATCGCCACTTGTCGCTGGAAACCGCAAAACTGATCGTCGAGCGCCTGAGTTCACGTGCACTGGCCTATGGCGGTAAAGTGCAGACACGTCAAAACCGCGTAAGAGTGCTACTGCAGGAAACGGCCACGGGTGCAACCCACGGCAGCACGCATGCAGCGTGGATTGCTCGCGCCGACATCACCTGACTCTCACTCATCCGCCTCGATCAAGGAAAAGATCATGCTTCAGCGACTCGTAGCCGGCAGTTCGATCGCCCACGTTGCGTTGCTACCAGCACCATAGACGACCAGCGAGAACTCGGCTTGCCTGAGTACCACATGCCGCTGGGACTTTTCCGGCAATGCCAGCCGCTGCGACGGCAATGACACGGTAATCGGACTTTTGCCGGCCGGGAGCGTCCAGAACGTGGTGTCAACCTTGCCGATTATCAGCAGGACCTGTCCGGAGAGGTCATTCACCTGATAATAGTTGATTCCCTCACGCTCGAACCCATACACCAGCCAGTTCGGATCTGCACTCAGATTCGTCGCTGCTGGACGGGACTCACCAAGCCCCGCCTGAGCCATATGTGTTCCGTTGTCGTCACTCGGGCAGCATGCCGCCTCGGCGACGGCAGGTGCAGACAACAGAGTCATTGCAGGCATCAAAAAACGCAGACCAGAGAAATTCACACTCACCCCCGTGTTCGGTTGGACAACGCCAGGCAAACTCACTTCGCCACCCCATGACTGGATGGGCTCTCGGCCTCGCTTGCGGGCTGCCTCAGCCGGACGGAGTCAACCTCAGGCCGCCGGCAGGGTGGCGCAGCCAGCATAACCATCATCCAGCACCAGCGCCACGAGCAGAACTTCCGCCACTCCGCTCGTCGGGCCCCGACACTGAACGTGTCGGCCGGCGTTCACGCGATGACAACGCATGCGGTACCACCACTAAAGTTACGGCCGAAACCGCCGCTACCCGTGCCAAGACTTCCCTGACGTGAGCCTCCGCATCATGCCCGTCCTGCCGCAGGCCGCCGTCGATGGCGACCTCGCCGATCCGCTTCCGCAGCGGATCCTGCTGGTCGAAAACTCCCGTGCCTTCACCGGCATGCTGCGCGAGGCGATCGAACAGCGCCTGGAGCTGCCCGTCGTGGTCGCTTCCACCCTGGCCGAGGCCGACCGCCTGCTCAATGAGAGCGGCGGCTGGTTCCTGGTCCTGACCGGCCTGGTTCTGGCCGATGGCGACAGGGACGCGGTGGTCGAATTCTTCCTGAAACGCGATCTGCCCACCGTGGTGGTCAGTGGCGTGTATGACGAGGATCTGCGCAAGCGCGTGCTGCAGCAGCAGATCATCGACTACGTCCTGAAGAACACGCCCGGCAGCATCGACTATCTGGTGTGGCTGGTGCAGCGCCTGGAACGCAACCGTCGCATCGCCGCGCTGGTGGTGGACGATTCGCCCTCGGCACGCGGCTATGCGGCCGCGCTGCTGCGCATGTACGGCCACGAAGTGTACGAGGCTGCCGATGGCAATGAAGGCCTGGCGGCGATCGAGGCCCATCCTGCGATCCGGCTGGCGGTGGTCGACCAGGAGATGCCCGGCATGCAGGGCGTGGAATTCACCCGCCGCCTGCGCACCCTGCGCTCGCGCGACAAGGTGGCGGTGATCGGCATTTCCGGCAATACCGACGCATCACTGATTCCGCGCTTCCTGAAGAACGGCGCCAACGACTTCCTGCGCAAGCCCTTCTCGCGCGAGGAATTCTTCTGCCGCGTGTCGCAGAACGTGGACCAGCTGGAGCTGATCGGCACCCTGCAGGATCTGGCCACCCGGGACTTCCTGACCGGCCTGCCCAACCGCCGCTGCTTCCTGGAACAGAGCCAGCGCCAGCTGCCCCAGCTGCAGACCCATGGCCAGAGCGTGGCGGTGGCAATGATCGACATCGATCACTTCAAGCACATCAACGATACGCACGGCCATGAGGCCGGCGATGACGCCCTGCGTGCCGTGGCCGGGGCGGTGGCCGTGCATGCGCGCAGCCAGGACTTGATCGCGCGCTTCGGCGGCGAGGAGTTCTGCCTGCTGGTGCCGGACATGGAGCAGGACGAGGCAATGCTCTACTTCGAGGAACTCCGCCAGCGCATCGCGGCGCTGGAAGTGGATATCGGCACCGCCACACTGCGCATGACCGTCAGCATCGGCCTGTGCTGCCTCCGCCCGCAGCGCGATGCGCTGCATCGCCTGATTTCCGAGGCCGACCGTCAGCTGTACCTGGCCAAGGCCGGTGGCCGCAACCGGGTCAGCTGCACCACCATGGGCAGCCCGCTGCGTCCGCGCGAGCCCGCCCTGCCCTGATCGATCCGCTTTGATCCAGATCAACGCTGCCTGCCGGCAGCAGCCCTACAGTCGGCCCCGACATCACGCATGAAGGGGAGCCGGGGATGGCATTACTGGTCTGGCAGGACGATCTGAACATCGGCATCGATGTGATCGACCAACAACACCGCCGCATCATCGAGATGCTCAATCACCTGCATGTGGCCCAGGCAAGCATGCAGCGTGCCGCTGTCGGCGAAGTGATCGACGAGGTGGTTGATTACACCATGTCGCACTTCGCGTTCGAAGAAGAGCTGATGGAGGAAGCCGGCTATCCGTTCTGCGCTGCCCACAAGCGCGTGCATGAGGTCTTCATCAAGCGCGTGGCCGAGTACCGGCTGCGGTTCCAGGCCGGCGAGGACATCAGCGACGAGCTGCGTACGATGCTCTCGCGCTGGCTGTTCAACCACATCCGCGGCGACGACCAGGCCTACGCCGAACAGGTCAAGTCACATCTGAACCAGTTCACCCGTGAACACCAGGGCGGGGGCTGGCTGGGCCGCACGCTCAAGCGGATCTTCGGCTGATCAGCGCACGCGACGCTGCAGTGCCACCAGCGCGGCCAACGTCGCAACCGCGGTCAGGCACAGGTAGTAGCCGACCGCGACCAGGCCGAAGCGCTCGGCCAGCCAGGTCGCCAGGTACGGAGCGGGCGCCGCGCCGAGAATGCCGGCCAGATTGAACGACAGCGATGCGCCGGTATAGCGCACTTCGACCGGATAGATCTCGGCCAGGAATGTGCCGCAGGGACCATAGGTCAGGCCCATCAGGAACAGACCCAGGCACAGGAAGCCCAGCACCAGCCACGGGCTGCCGGGCTGGAACAACGGCGCAAACAGCAGGCCGAAGCCCAGGATCAGCAGGCTGGCCACGATCATCGTCCGGCGGGTGCCCCAACGGTCGCCGTAGCGTGCCGACAGCGGGATGCCCAGCGCGAAGAACAGCATGGCGGCCATCTGCATCAGCAGGAACTGCTCGCGGCTGTAACCGAGTACCGCCGTGCCATGGCCCAGGCTGAATACCGTCATCAGATAGAACAGCACGAAGGTGGCGAATGCGCCCAGCGTACCCAGCAGCATCGGCACGGGATGGTCGCGCAGCACCGTCCACATCGGCAGCCGCACCGGCGCTCTGCGTTCCAGCGCCTTCTGGAAGTCCGGCGTCTCATGGATGTTCAGGCGCACCCACAGGCCCAGCCCGACCAGCAATGCGCTGGCCACGAACGGAATACGCCAGCCCCACTGCAGGAAGTCGTCCTGCCCCATGCTTCGGCCCAGCACCAGGAAGATGCCTGCCGACAGCAGGAAACCGAGCGGCGCGCCCAGCTGCGGGAACATGCCGTACCACGCGCGCTTGCCCGGTGGTGCGTTCTCGGTTGCCAGCAGCACCGCCCCGCCCCACTCGCCGCCCAGCCCCAGCCCCTGGCCGAACCGGCACAGCGCCAGCAGCGCCGGAGCCCACAGCCCGATCTGCGCATGGGTCGGCAGCAGGCCGATTGCGACAGTCGACAGTCCCATGGTGAGCAATGCCGCGACCAGGGTGGCCTTGCGGCCGATGCGGTCGCCGAAGTGGCCGAATACCGCCGAACCCACCGGCCGCGCGATGAACGCCACGGCGAACGTGGCCAAGGATTGCAGCAGCGCGGCCTGGTCACTGCTTTCCGGGAAGAACAGATGCGGGAACACCAGCACCGCGGCGGTGGCGTAGATGTAGAAGTCGAAGAACTCGATGGTCGTTCCGATCAGGCTGGCCAGCAGTACACGGCGAGGGGAATTCACGGGTGACGCGGCAGCGGTGATCGTCGACATCGGCAAGGCAGGCAATCCGGATCGTCCGATTCTGCCACGCATGACCCGGCATGCGTGACGATGGTTTCAGCCGACACGGATGCAGCCACACGCGATCCGATGTGTTCAGGGCGGCGGTGCTGCCGCTCCCTTCGGGGCGCGGCCCGCTGCTACAGCTGGATCCAGGTGGCCTTGATCTCGCTGTACTTGTCGAAGGCATGCAGTGATTTGTCGCGCCCATTGCCGGACTGCTTGTAGCCCCCGAAGGGGGCGGTCATGTCACCGCCGTCCCAGCCGTTGACCCAGACGCTGCCCGCGCGCAGCTGCCGCGCAACCCGGTGTGCCCGGCCCAGGTCCCGCGTCCACACGCCCGCCGCCAGGCCGTAGCGGCTGTCATTGGCCAGGCGCACCGCTTCGGCCTCGTCGTCGAAACCCAGCACCGCCAGCACCGGACCGAACACCTCCTCGCGCGCCAGGGCCTGTTCCGGCCGGACCTGGTCGAACACGGTCGGCTGCACGTAGCAGCCGCCTGCTTCCACCTCGGCGCGGCGTCCCCCCAGCAGCAGGCGCGCTCCGTCAGCTTCGGCCATGGCGATGTCCGCCAGTACCTTGTCCACATGCGCGGCATCGACGAGGGCACCCATCGGTGCGTCGGCCTCCAACGGGTGGCGCGGCTGCATGCGCTGGCCATGGGCGATCACCCGATGCACGAACTCCTCGCGGATCGAACGCTGCACCAGCAGCCGCGAGCCGGCGGTGCAGACTTCTCCCTGGTTGAAGAAGATGCCCTGCGCCACCCCCTTGGCCGCCTGCTCCAGGTCGGGCGCATCGGCAAACACGATATGCGGGCTCTTGCCGCCGCACTCCAGCCAGACCCGCTTCAGATTGGAGCGCCCGGCATGCTCGAGCAGCTTGGCGCCGGTGGCGGTGGAGCCGGTGAAGGCCAGCACGTCGACATCCCTGTGCAGCGCCAGCGGCTCGCCCACGCGGGCACCATCGCCCGGCAGAACGTTGAGCACGCCATCAGGCAGACCGGCCTCGCTGGCCAGCGCTGCCAGCCGCAACGCCGTCAGCGGCGAGCGCTCGGAAGGCTTGAGGATCACCGAATTGCCCATGGCCAGCGCCGGCGCGATCTTCCAGCAGGCCATCAGCAACGGGAAGTTCCACGGCACGATGGCGCCGACCACACCCGCAGGCTCACGCGTGACCAGGCCCAGCTCCTGGGGGCCGGTCGGTGCGATCTCTCCGTACAGCTTGTCCACCGCCTCTGCGGTCCAGGCCAGGCAACGCACCACGCCCGGCAGGTCGATGCGCCGTGCATCGCGCACCGGCTTGCCCATGTCCAGCGTTTCCAGCAGGGCCAGTTCGTCGGCATGCGCTTCCACCAGCGCCGCCAATGCCAGCAGCACGCGCTTGCGTTGCGCAGGGCTCACCTGCGACCAGTGGCCGGCCTCGAAGGCGCGCCGTGCCGCCTGCACGGCACGCTCCACGTCCTGCGCGTGGCAGTCGGCGACGGTGCCAAGCACGCGGCCGTCGATCGGGCTGACGCAGTCGAAGCGGGCACCGCTGGCGGCATCCACGTAGCGGCCCGCGATGAAGGCCTGGCCGGGAATGGAGAGCTGGCCGGCCAGCGCCTGCCAGTGGCTGCGGTCGGGGAAATCGGCCATGACAGGATCCTGCAGTGCGTGTCGTTCCGGTTATACCGGTGCCGCCGCGACCTCGCCGTGACAGGCCATGCCCCGTGTGCACGGCGGGCATGGCCCGGGCGATGACGGCTGCGCTACAGTCCCTGCATCGGACCCGACGGAACCGGCATGAAGAACCCCGCGAGCGACGTGCACGAGCTGGCCATCCAGCGCCCCGACTCCCTGGAGGCGTACTGGATGCCCTTCACCGCCAACCGCCAGTTCAAGGGCGCGCCGCGCATGCTGGTACGGGCCGAAGGCATGCATTACGAAGACGTGGACGGGCGCCAGGTTCTCGATGGCACCGCCGGCCTGTGGTGCTGCAATGCAGGCCACGCCCGCCCGCGCATCGTCGAGGCGATTGTCGAACAGGCACGCACGCTGGATTACTCACCCGCCTTCCAGATGGGTTCGCCACCGGCATTCGCGCTGGCGCAGCGCCTGGCCGCGCTGGCTCCGGCCGGGCTCAACCACGTGTTCTTCACCAACTCGGGCTCCGAGGCGGTGGATACCGCGATGAAGATCGTGCTGGCCTATCACCGCCAGCGCGGCGAAGGCCAGCGTACCCGTTTCATCAGCCGCGAGAAGGCTTATCACGGTGTGGGCTTCGGCGGCATGGCGCTCGGCGGCCTGCCCAACAACCGCCGCCAGTTCGGCCTGCAGCTGGCGGGCGTGGACTATCTGCGGCACACCCTGGATCTGCAGCGCAACGCGTTCAGCAAGGGCCTGCCGCGCCAGGGCGCGGAACTGGCCGACGATCTGGAGCGGCTGATCGGCCTGCACGACGCGTCCACCATTGCGGCCGTGTTCGTCGAGCCCATCGCCGGTTCTGCGGGAGTGATCCTGCCTGCGCCCGGCTATCTGCAACGGCTGCGGGAGATCTGCGACCAGCACGGCATCCTGCTGGTGTTCGACGAGGTCATCACCGGTTTCGGCCGGGTCGGCATGCCATTCGCCGCGCAGCGTTTCGGCGTCACGCCGGACCTGCTGACCTTTGCCAAGGGAGTCAGCAACGGCGCGGTTCCGCTGGGTGGCGTGCTGGCCAGCGATGCGGTGCACGCCGGCCTGATGCAGGGCCCGGCACAGGCCATCGAGCTGTTCCATGGCTATACCTATTCGGGGCACCCGCTGGCCTGCGCGGCAGCCCTGGCCACACTCGACGTCTATGCAGAGGAGCGCCTGTTCGAGCGCGCCATCGAACTGGGCGAGTACTGGCAGGAGCGGCTGCACGCCCTGCAGGGGCTTCCCAACGTGATCGACATCCGCAACTTCGGACTGGTCGGTGCGGTCGAGCTGGCCCCGCGCAAGGATGCTCCGGGCAGCCGTGGTCACGAGGTCTACCGGCGCTGTTTCCACGACGGCGGACTGCTGGTGCGCTGTACGGGCGACATCATCGCGCTGTCGCCGCCACTGATCGTGGACAAGCCCCAGATCGACCAGATCACCAGCACTCTGGGCGAGATGATCCGGGCCACCGCGTAAGCCCGGGCCGGCGACAGCAAGCAGGTACAATGGTCGGTTCCGTTCCTGCCCGTTGCCGTGCCCATGGACATCGTCGTCAAAGAAGAACTCAAGGCCTACATCGACCCGCTCACGCCCGACGAACATGAGGCGCTGGAGCGCAGCATCCTCGCCGAGGGCTGCCGCGATGCACTGGTACTGTGGGGCGATGTCCTGGTGGATGGCCATAACCGCTACGGCATCTGCCAGAAGCATGGCCTGCCGTTCAACACGGTGCAGAACAGCCGCTTCCAGAGCATGGAGGACGTGCACCTGTGGATGATCGAACAGCACCTGGGCCGCCGCAGCGTGTCCGATTTCCAGCGCGGCGTGCTGGCCCTGCGCAAGCGCGACATCCTGTCGGCACGCAAGCAGATCGAGCAGGCCCAGCTGCAACGCGAAAGCGATGGCATCGCCGCATCGGCCGACGATGCCGGTGAAGACAGCCCACCGTGGGAACCCGCGCCGAAACTCAGCCGTGCGGAACTGGCCCGCGAAGCGAAGCTGAGCACCAGCCAGGTCGGGATGATCGAACGCATTCACGCACAGGCCGCCGCCGAAGTCGTGGAAGCGGTCAAGGCTGGCGTGATCTCGATCAGCGCGGCCGCGGCCGTGGCCGACCTGCCCGAGGAAGAGCAGCGCGCGGCAGCCGCAGGCGGCAAGGACGAACTGAAGCAGGCCGCCAAGCGCGTACGCGAGTCCAAGCGCAAGCCGCGCGCGGCGAAGCCAGAACCGGCGGAAATGGCGTTCGAGGAGCCCAGCGAGGACGAGATCGCCCTGCGCGATGCGGAAGTGCTGTCCGCGCTGGAGCAGTTGGGTGAGGATGCGCCGGCGCTGCGCCGACGCGTCGTCGCGCTCACTCGCGAGAACGATGCCCTGCGCACGCAGCTGGCGGCATTGCGCAGGCAGCTGGAAGCGCTGTAACGAATGGGTAGCGCTGGGCCATGCCCGGCGAGCGCAGCGGGCCCTGAAAAGCCGCCGGGCATGGCCCGGCGCTACCGATGCGCCGGCATCATCCGGTGGCGGTTAGACTGCCGCCATGACGTCCGCAATCGATCCGCGCCGCGCCCAGCTGCGACGCCTGAAAGCCATCGCCCTGGGCCTGCTGGTGTTGATGTTGGCCGGTTTTGCGGTCAGCCACTGGCAGGGCGAGCGCGGCGCCTGGGCCTGGGTATCCGCCTTCTGCGAGGCGGCAGCGGTGGGCGCGCTGGCAGACTGGTTCGCGGTGGTCGCCCTGTTCCGCAGGCCGATGGGCCTGCCGATTCCCCATACCGCCATCATTCCGCGCAGCAAGGAGCGCATCGGCGACAGCCTGGCGCTGTTCGTGCGCGATCAGTTCCTGGAACCACAGGTGCTGCTGGCCAAGCTGAAGGTGTTCGATCCGGCTGGCCGTCTCGGCAGTTGGCTGGCCGAACCGGCACGCGCACGCATGCTGGCCGACATGGCACGCGGCTGGGCGTTGCAGGCACTGGACTTCTTCGATGAACGCGCCGTGCGCCGGCAGCTGCACGCGTTCGTGGTGCAGCAGTTGCGACAGTGGAACGCGGCATCCACCGCCGGCGAGCTGCTTGCCCTGCTGACCGCCGACGGGCGCCACCAGCGTGTGCTGGACGAGGGCCTGCAGAGACTGGGACGCTGGCTGGAGCAGCCGGAAGTGAAGGAGCGCGCGTCGCAGCTGATCGTGCGCTACATCCAGCGCGAATGGCCGACGCTCTCAAGCACGGTGAACTGGGTGAAACCCATCGACGAGATCGGTGACAGCCTGGCCGAGCGGCTGGCACGCGCCGTGCTGGAGGAGCTGCAGCAGGTACTGGCCGAGCCGCAGCATCCGCTGCGGCAGGATTACGAGGCGTGGCTGGGCAACTACGTCCAGCGCCTGCGCGAAGACCCGGCGCTGGCCGAGCGCATCGAACAGCTCAAGCAGGAGATGATCGACCATCCTGCCCTGCAGGAGTACGTGCAGGGGCTCTGGGCACGCATCCACGCCAGTCTGCGCGCCGACCTGCAGCGCGAGGATTCGGCGCTGGTCGGCCACCTGCAGCGCAGCCTCGCCTCGCTGGGAAGCACCCTGCAGTCCGACCCGGCACTGCGCGATGCACTGAACCAGCATCTGCTGGAAGGCGCACAGCGCCTGACCGGGCGACTGCGCGAGGGGGTCACCACGCACATCGCACAGACGGTCAGGGGCTGGGACGAGCGCCATCTGGTCGAGCAGCTGGAACTGAGCGTCGGCCGCGACCTGCAATTCATCCGCTTCAACGGCACGCTGGTTGGCGGCCTGATCGGCCTGCTGCTGCACGCGGCAACGGTGGTGTTCCGCTTCTGAGCTGCGGGTCCGCTGACCTGCTGCGTGGGCACGGAACGACTCCTCTTTCGTCACGCAGCCTTGATTAACAGAATGCGAATGCCTATCATTTACTGATCGGTGGTGCGCTTGGCCGCACGGGCAAGGAAGACCTGTCCGGTGCCCATGTACAGCCCTGACCTCCGGCTGCCCGTCTGCGCGGGCAGCGCTGCATTGATGGGACACGCTGGGCGACGTGCGCGGGGCGCAAGGGGGCCGCATGCGCGTTCGATCCCCTCCCCGACCGACAGGACCACCGTGGACCGCTCGCCCGCAACCGCCAGCTCCCGTGTTTTCTTCCGCAACCCGCGCTGGGGCATCCTGTCGCGCTCGCTGGCCGCGATCTTCGGTGGCTATGCGCTGGCCTCCATGACCGGCGTGTTCTGTGCCGTCGTCCTGCCGGGCGCGCGGGGCCAGACCGTGCTGACCGGCATGCTGCTGGCCATCCTGGTTGCCGCCTGTGCCGCGCTGTGGGCATTCGCCACCCGCAGTGCCCTGCGTGCGTGGATCGGCATCCTAGCCCCTGCCCTGCTGATGGCCGGCATCGCGCGGCTGATGGGAGCCTGGGCATGAAGAACGGATTCCGCCAGTCGATGGCCTGGCTGCACACCTGGACCGGCCTGCTGGTCGGCTGGCTGCTGCTGCTGATCTTCATGGCCGGTACCGCAAGCTACTACCGTGAAGAGATCAGCCGCTGGATGCGCCCGGAACTGCCGGCCAGCACCGTCAGCATCGATGTGGCCGCGCAACGCAGCGTGGACTACCTGCAGACCCATGCGGCGCAGGCCCAGACCTGGTTCGTGACCCTGCCGCAGCCGCGCAACCCGGCCATGCAGCTGTTCTGGCGCCTGCCACCCGAGCTGGCCGATCCAAGCCGTGGCCGCCGCGGTGCCTTCGGCGATGCCACGCTCGACCCGAACACCGGCGACGAACTGAACGCCCGCCAGACGCGCGGCGGAGATTTCTTCTACCGCCTGCATTTCGACCTGCACTACATCCCCGTGCTGTGGGCCCGTTACCTGGTCGGCTTCTGCGCCATGTTCATGCTGGTGGCCATCATCACCGGGGTGATCACCCACAAGAAGATCTTCAAGGACTTCTTCACTTTCCGCAAAGACAAGGGCCTGCGCTCCTGGCTGGATTTCCACAATGTCAGCGCGGTGATGGCGCTGCCCTACCACGCGATGATCACCTACACGGGCATCGTCACCCTGATGATCATGTACCTGCCCTGGGGCGTGAAAGTGGCCTACCCGCAGGATGAGGACAAATTCTTCAGCGAAGCCTTCGGTGGCCTGCCTGAAGTAACCGCGCCGGCCGAAGGCCGCGCCGCGCCGCTGCCGATCGCCCGCCTGCTGGACGATGCGCGCGCCCACTGGCATGGCGCCGAAGTGGCCGGCTTCACCGTGTCCAATCCGGGCGCGCGCAACGCGGTCATCGACATCCGCCAGCGTGACGGAAAGCGTCTTTCCATCGACACGCCTTCGCTGCGTTACGACATGGTGGACGGCAGGCTGCTGGAACAGACCCCGGCCTCCGGTGGTGCCACCGCCACCCGTGGCGTGCTGTATGGCCTGCACCTGGCGCGCTTCGCCGACTGGGGGCTGCGTGCGCTGTTCTTCCTGTCCGGCCTGGTCGGCTGCCTGATGGTGGCCAGTGGCGTGGTGCTGTGGGCAGTGAAGGAACGACCGAAGCATGCCAAGAGCGGGCGCACCGGCTTCGGCCTGCGCCTGGTCGATGCGTTGAACATCGGTACCGTGGCCGGCCTGCCGATCGCCTTTGCCGCCTACTTCTGGGGCAATCGGCTGCTGCCGCTGGATCTGGCCGATCGCTCCAATGCCGAAGCCAACGTGTTCTTCTACGCGTGGGGCGGCGCCCTGCTGGCCGCGTTCGTCTGGCCGAAGCGGGTGATGTGGACGTGGCAGCTGTACCTGGGCGCAGCCGCATTCGCGCTGGTTCCGGTGGTCAACGCGCTGACCACCCACGCCCATCTGGGCATCACCCTGCGCAGCGGCGACTGGGTGCTGGCGGGCTTCGACCTGTCGATGATCGCCTTCGGTGCGATGCTGGCGCTGTGCGGCTGGCGCATGCAGCGCTGGACGCCACCGCTGTCTGCGGCCGAGAAGAAAAAACGTGCCGCGGCAACCGTTGCGCACAGGGCACCGACCGAAGCCACCGAAGTGGAGGCCAGCGCATGATGCTGCTGGCGCTGGCGCTTTCCTTCTCCGCGTTCACCGCATTGTCGCTGGCAATGGAAAGGCACCAGCACGATCTGCACGGCAAAGCCGCCGTTCCGGCACGGCGCGCCCAGTGGCGGGTGCTGGGCTGGTTGCTGCTGGCGGTCACCTTCGCCCTGTGCGTTGCCGACCATGGCTGGGCCATGGGCCCTGTGCAGTGGCTGGGCGTGATGACGGTGGGCGGCGTGACGCTGTCGTTCGGGCTGTATCCCTACCGCCCGCGGTGGATCGTGCCGCTGGCGATCACCCTGCCGTTGCTGGGCCTGGTGGTGGCGCTGGCATAGCCGGTAGCGCCGGGCCATGCCCGGCGAACCTTCAACCCAAACGCTTCAACTCCCACGCACGGTGGATGCGTGCGTTGCGCTCGAAGTCCGGACCGATGGTACGCGCAGTGATCTCACGGCACTGGGCGAACTCGGCGATCGCGTTCTCTTCCAGCTTGAAACGGCGGAAGTTGTTGGAGAAGTACAGAACGCCTGCCGGTGCCAGCCGTGCCACCGCTGCACGCAGCAGCCGCAGCTGCTCGCGCTGCACATCGAAATCATCGGCGCGGGCGGAGTTGGAGAACGTCGGCGGATCGCAGAAGATCACATCGTACTGTCCGCGGTCGGCTTCCAGCCAGGCCATCGCATCGGCCTGCACCAGAAGATGCTGGTTGCCGCCCTGACCATTCAGCGCCAGGTTGTCGTAGCACCATTGCAGGTAGGTAGCGGACAGGTCGACGCTGGTGGTGCTGGCCGCGCCGGCCACGGCTGCCTGCACGCTGGCCACGCCGGTGTAGCAGAACAGGTTGAGGAAGCGCTTGCCACGCACCTGCTCGGCCATCATCCGGCGCAGCGGACGATGGTCCAGGAACAGGCCGGTATCGAGATAGTCGAACAGGTTCACCTGCAGCAGCGCATGATTCTCGCGCACCACCACGAACTCGTCGCGCTGCTCGAAACGGCCGTACTTGCTGCCGCCCTTGCCACGCTCGCGTGACTTCATCGATACCTGTTCGGGCGGCACGCCGAATACCTCACGCGCGGCGGCCAGCAGTTCGTTGCGGCGGCGGCGCACGTCGTTCTCGGGAATCGCCGCCGGTGCAGCGTATTCCTGCACGTGCAGGAAGGTACGGCGCTGTCCACCGTCCTCTTCGTAGACATCGATGGCCGCCGCGTATTCCGGCAGGTCCGCATCGTAGGCGCGGAAGCAGGTGATGTCCTCGCGCGCGCGCCAGCTCTTGAACTTCTTCAGGTTCTTGCGCAGGCGGTTGGCCACCATCTGCGCACCTTCGCTCAGCTCCCGCGGCTGTGCCGGATCACGCCCCGGCACCGCGATCGGGTCGCAGACGATCAGCGCGCATTCCAGCGCGCCATTGAACATCTGGTACTTCTTGGCCGCACGAAGACCCGTGGCGAAGGCCAGCTCGTCGTTGCCGCACAGCAGGCTGGCGCGCCACTGCGGCACCGCCTTCTGCAGCGCGTTGCCCAAGGCGCGGTACAGCGCCGGATCGGCGGCCAGGCGCTCGTCGTAGGGCGGGTTGCAGACCACCGCACCGATCTCCTGCTCCGGCGAGGTGAGCTCGGATACGTCGGCGCGGGTGAAGCGGATGGCGTGGGCCACGCCCGCCACTTCGGCATTCTCGCGTGCCGCTTCGATCGCCGTCGGATCGATGTCGCTGCCGTGGATCACCGGCTTCAGCGCGGCCAGGCCGGTGGCCTCGCGCTCGCGCGCCTCGCTCTGGATCGCCTTCCAGGCCACCTTGTCGAAGCCCAGCCAGCGGCTCGGCGGCAGGCTGCCGTGGCGCATCAGGCCCGGCGCGACGTCGGCCGCCATCAGCGCGCCTTCGATCAACAACGTGCCGCTGCCGCACATCGGGTCCAGCAGGCCACCACCGGCGGCATGCAGACGCGGCCACTGCGCCCGCAGCAGCAACGCGGCCGCCAGGTTCTCCTTCAGCGGCGCTTCGTGCGCGGCCCCCCGCCAGCCACGGCGGTGCAGCGGGCCGCCGCCGAGGTCGATCGACAGCGAGGCACGTCCCTTGCGCAGCGACAGGTTGACGCGCACATCCGGCAGATCGGTGTTGACCGACGGCCGCTCCAGGCCCTCATCGCGCATGCGGTCGACGATGGCGTCCTTGATCCGCTGCGCGGCAAAGCGGGCGTGGGTGATCTTGTCGCCGGACACATGCGCATCCACCGCCAGGGTCATCTCCGGCTTGATGTGCTCATGCCACGGCAGCGCACGCACGCCGTCATACAGCGCCTGCTCGTCGGGGCATTCGAACTCGTCGATCGGCCACAGCACGCGGCTGGCCAGGCGTGACCACATCACGATCCGCAGCGCCTGCTCCAGCTCGCCCTCGGCATTGACGCCGGCAATGGTGGCAGTGGCCCTGTCCAGGCCCAGGGCCGACAGTTCATCGGCAAGCAGGTATTCCAGGCCCTTGGCGCAGGAGACGAAGAATTTCACGGGATCGGTTCGCAGGTGGTCGGACGCGGCAGGGGAGCCGCGCCAGTCGGAAAGGAGGGCCGTGGGCACGGCCGGCAGGCCCGCGCCGGGGGCGGCGGGGCTGCCATTGTAGTCAATGCGGGCCGGCGCGCCGTGCGCCCCGGCTTCACAGTTGGCGCAGCAGGCGCTCGAAGGCGTGTGCGGATGCCTCCACGTGCCGCTCCAGGCGGTGGCCATCGTCCACCAGCAGCAGCTGTGCCGAGCGCGCCTGCGCCCAGGCGATCACCCCGGCGGCAGGCACAACATCATCGTGCCAGGCCTGGACCACGGTGGTGGGGACCGCTGCGGCGTCCAGCGCCGGCATGGGCCCCATGGTGGTCGGCGGGACCATCAGGAACAGGCCCGCCACCGGTACCTGCAACGAGGCGATCGCAGAGATGTAGGCGCCCAGGCTGGAACCGGCCAGTACCAGCGGCCCTTGTGCCGCCGCATGTGCAGCGCGTTCCAGCAGGCGCTGCAGACGCCCCGGCACGTCACCGACGCGGCTCACTTCGCTCATCGCGTCCAGATCGGTGTAGTCCGGCCGCTCATGGGTCCAGCCCAGGCGTTGGGCGACCTCGGCCAGTGCCGTGACCTTGGTGGCCTCCGGCCCGCTCTCGAAGCCATGGGAGAGGATGCAGTGACCGCGGCTCATGCACACGCTCCGCAGGCGCGCACCGACAACGAAAGAGAATGCAGGTTCATTGCGCAATGCTAGCATCGCCGCATGCCCAACCCGCACCTGCCCGGCCTGCTGCTGCAGCCCCTGCCCTATCACGACCTTCTGCCGCTGCGCGCGCCGGACACGCTGGAGATGGTGGTGATCCACTGCACCGAGCTGCCCGACCTGGCCACGGCCCGTGCCTATGGCGAGCGGGTGCTGTACGACAGCGGCGCCGGCAACAGCGGCCATTTCTACATCGACCGCGACGGCAGCGTCGTGCAGTACGTGGCACCTGAGCGCGTGGCCCACCACGTCCGCGGCATGAACGCACGGACGCTGGGCATCGAGCTGGTCAACAGCGGGCGCTACCCCGACTGGTTCGACAGCCGTCACCAGGCGATGGACGAGCCGTACACCGAGCCGCAGCTGCAGGCCCTGGAACAGCTGCTGCTGGCCCTGGTGGCGCGCTACCCGTCACTGCAGCGGATCGCCGGCCACGACCAGCTGGACCGGGAACAGGTGCCGGCCAGTGACGATCCGACGTTGAGCGTGGCCCGCAAGCGCGATCCGGGGCCGTTGTTTCCGTGGGCTCGGGTGCTGGCGAAGGTGCCCCTGCAATCGATCGGGTAACCGGCAGGACTGCCGTCTGAAGGGGGCAGATCCGTTCTGCGCGGGAAAACGGATCTGACCCCGGTTCTGTCTCAGGTACCGCTGGCGACCGGTCGGCTGCTGTCGCTGACCCAGCCGCTCCAGGAATCGGCATAGATGCGCGCCCCGGACAGGCCCGCCGCTTCCATCGCCAGCAGCAGATGGCACGCCGTCACGCCGGAACCACACATCAGTACGACCTGCTGCGGATCGCGATTGCCGATGATGCCCTGCAGCTCGGCACGCAGCTCCTGCGTATCGCGCATGCGGCCATCGAGCACATTGGATGCGAACGGGCGGTTGACCGCGCCGGGCACGTGGCCGGCCACCGGATCCAGCGGTTCGACTTCGCCGCGGAAGCGCTCTCCCGCGCGGGCGTCCAGCAACCAGCCCGGCGCATGCTTGAGCCGGGCGGTGATCTCGTCGGCATTGGCGATCTGCGTGGTGTCAAAGCGCCCCGGATAGGCAGGCTGGGCCGGAACCTCGCCCGCACCGGTCGCCAGCGGCAGCCCCGCTGCCTGCCAGGCCGCAATGCCTCCATCGAGCACCGCCACCCGCGCGTGGCCCATCAGGCGCAGCAGCCACCACAGGCGCGCGGCGGCCATGCTGCCATCGCTGCCGTCGTAGACCACCACCTGGGTCTCCGGGGCGATACCCCAGCGACCCAGCCGTGCGGCGAACGCGTCGCTGTCCGGCAGCGGGTGGCGACCGTGGCCGGCACGCGTGAGGTCGGACAGATCCCGGTTGAGGTCGGCGTACACCGCACCGGGGACATGACCGGCCAGGTACTGGCCCTCGCCCGCCTGCGGATCGCCCAGCGACGCGCGCGCATCGACCACACGCACGGCGGTGCTCGCCGTTGCACGGGCGTCGACCACGCGCACGTCCTCGCCCAGTGCAGCGGCGAGGGTGGCGACATCGACCAGGGTGGTCCACGGCGGATCGATCGGCTTCATTGCACTTGCTCCAGGCGGCGACGCAGGTTGTAGAGAATGGCCGCCGTCGCCCCCCAGATCCGCTGGCCAGGCCAGCCGTACTCGAGCACATGACGGATGCGGCCACGATGATTGATTTCGACCTGGCGCAGGTTGTCGGCCGCCATCAGGTAATCCAGTGGCACCTCGAACACCTCGGCCACTTCACTGGGCTGCGGCACGGGCACGAAATCCGGATCGACCACCGCCACCACCGGGGTGACACGGTAACCGGTGATGGTCACGAACGGATCGAGGTAGCCCAGCGGCTGCACCTGCGCAGGCGCCAGCGCGATTTCTTCCTGGCTTTCGCGCAGCGCTGCGGCCAGCGCATCGCGATCATCCGGCTCGGTACGGCCGCCGGGAAAGCCGACCTGGCCGCCGTGCTGTCGCAGGGTTTCAGTGCGACGGGTCAGGATCACCTGCGCGCCGCTGGCACGCGGCACGATGCCGGCCAACACCGCCGCTTCCACCGGCGGACCCGGCGGCAGCAGGTCGATCAGTTCACTGCGGTTCCAACCGTCACCGGCGGGCGGGGCGGCCAGCGGATGCAATGCGCGCAACAGGCGATCATGGTCGGCCAGCGAGCCGTGCAGCGATTGCTGCAGCTGCTCGCGCAGCGGCAGCACGCGATGCAGGATGTGGCTGCGTTCGCTGTCGCTCATCGACGACCACCGTGTGATCTCGTCGATGTGCCGCCGGCAACCGCGGCACAGCCGGTTGCCATCCAGCTTGCACGTTCCGATGCAGGGGCTTGCGACAACACGCGCCGGGTCTTCCGTAGTTTGCACGTTGCAACAGTAGCGCGATTGCGCTGAATTTGCGCGGGCTGAAGATGCGGCATGCGGTCCTTCGCCGCGCGCCTTCGCCGAGCATGGCCCGATGCTGCCGGCCGCGCGCGGCGCAAACAAAAACGCGCCGGTGGGATCACCGGCGCGTTGATGTTGATGCGGAGGCTTACTTGACGCTGACCAGCTTGATCTCGAACTGCACGGCCACGTTCGGCGGGAACGGGGTGCGCGGGTCGGCACCGTACGCCTGGTCCGGCGGCAGGGTGACTTCCCACTTCGAACCCGCCGGCATCTGCAGCAGGGTCTCACGCATGGCCTTCATTTCGACTTCGCTGACCTTGATCGACGGAATCTGCTGGGCCGGGCGGGCCTCGGTCGGGCGCTGGCCGTACGGGAACGGACCGGCAACTTCCAGCTGCACGGTGCTGGCCTGGGTCGGCTTGGCACCCTTGCCGGCTTCGATCACGCGGTACTGGACGCCGCTCGGCAGGGACTGCACGCCGGCCTTGGCCTTGTTCGCCGCGATGAACTGATCGCTCTTGGTCTTGTTTTCGGCAGCGGCCTTTTCGTACTCGGCCTTGGCGGCCTGGGCACGACCCTGCTCGCGCTTCTGGAACGCTTCAACGGCCGGCTTCAGCTGCTCGGCGGTGATCGCCGGCTGCTTCTTGGCGTAGGCGTCCTGCAGACCCTTCACCACCGAGTTGATGTCCAGCTGCTCACCACGACCGGTCAGCTCCGCCAGGTTGTTGCCGTAGTCGTAACCGAAGTAGTAGCTCAGCTTGCCCTTTTCGGACGAGACGTCCTGGGCGAAGGCATTGCCCGTCAGGGCCAGGGCCGCGACGGCGACCGCGATAGAACGCAACTTCATCAAACAGTTCTCCAGGGGTGGTAACTCAGGGACGTTCTGCGCCGCCCTGAGGCGACGGGTTAGGATAACGGCCACAACGTGTAACCGCTACTCACCACGCAGGCTATGACCTGTCTGCGCGGGCAGAGTTCAAAATCACTCTTTTTTAACGTTCCAGGAGTTTCACCGTGGCCGATGACCTGATCGCTGTCACCGACGATGGCGCCATCCGCACCGTGACCGTCCAGCGCCCGGACAAGCTCAATGCCCTCAATGCCGCGACCCTGCAGGGTCTGGCCGATGCGTTCAGGGACGCCGCGGCCGACCCCGAGGTGCGTGTGGTGGTGCTGACCGGTGCCGGCCAGAAGGCCTTCGTCGCCGGCGCCGACATCGCCGAGATGAACACACTCAGTGCGGTTCAGGGACGTGATTTCTCCCTGCTCGGCCAAGGACTGATGCGTCAGATCGAACGCATGCCCAAGCCGGTCATCGCCCGCGTCAACGGTTTTGCCCTGGGCGGCGGCCTGGAACTGGCGCTGGCCTGCCATCTGCGCGTTGCGGCTGACTCGGCCAAGGTCGGCCAGCCGGAGATCAATCTCGGCCTGATCCCCGGCTTCGGCGGCAGCCAGCGCCTGCTGCGCCTCTGCGGCCGGGCTGCCACCCTGGAACTGTGCCTGCTGGGTGCGCCCATCGATGCCGCCCGTGCGCTCGCGCTGGGCATCGTCAACGAGGTGGTGCCGGCGGCCGATCTGGACACCCGTGTACAGGACATCGCCCGGCAGCTGGCACGCTCGGCGCCCCTGGCGCTGCGCGCCCTGCTTGATGCGGTCCACATCGGCGGCGAATGCAGCCTGGAGGCGGGACTGGAGTACGAAAGCGCGCAGTTCGGCCTGCTGTTCGCCACCGAGGATATGCGCGAAGGCACCGGTGCCTTCCTGCAACGCCGTCCCCCCGCTTTCCAGAACCGTTGACCCCATGGCATCCCGACCCAACCCCGCGCTGCTGTTTGCCCGGGTCCAGGCAGACGATCTTGATGGTGCCCTGCAGGCCGGCCTGATGGACTATGTCGCCAACGAAGGCGACACACACGAGGTTCCCGGGCACCCGGAACTGCCGGAGGTGCTTAGCCAGGCGCGGCAACAGCTGCAGCGCGCGTGGGCCGCACGTGACCGTTACCGCGCCCGCGCGGTGCGCCTGGCCCGCCGCGACGCCGAGCGCGATGCGCGTCGCACGCCGCGCCCGGCGCCGGACGTGAAACCTGCGCTGCCGGCTGCCGCTGCCGCCATCCTCGCCCGTGCCAAGGCACGCGCCACCGGCAAGGAGCGCTGATGGCCACCGTGAAGAAGGCCGCCCGCGCGCCAGCGCGGCGTGGCAGCAGCATGCCGCGCGCCGACGTGGTGGAAATGTTCACGCGCCTGCGCGAACTCAACCCGCATCCGAAAACCGAACTGGAATACAGCTCGCCGTTTGAACTGCTGGTGGCGGTGACCTTGTCGGCGCAGGCCACCGATGTCGGCGTCAACAAGGCCACGCGCCGCCTGTTTCCCGTTGCCAACACACCCGCGCAGATCCTGGCGCTGGGCGAGGACGGACTGAAGAAATACATCGCCACCATCGGCCTGTTCAACGCCAAGGCGAAAAACGTGATCGCCACCTGCGCGATCCTGCTGGAGAAACATGGCGGTGAAGTGCCACGCGATCGCGAGGCACTGGAAGCCCTGCCCGGCGTCGGCCGCAAGACCGCCAACGTCGTGCTCAACACGGCCTTCGGCGAACCGGTGATGGCGGTGGATACGCACATCTTCCGCGTTGCGAACCGCACGGGACTGGCGCCGGGAAAGAACGTGCGCGAAGTGGAAGACAGGCTGGTGAAGGCGATTCCTGATGAATTCCTGCTCGACGCACATCACTGGTTGATTCTGCACGGACGCTACGTCTGCAAGGCACGCAAGCCGGACTGCCCGGGTTGCGTGATCGCTGATCTGTGCCGCTTCAAGGACAAGACACCGGCCCCCTGAGGCATCCCCGCAGCGCCTGCGGGTAAATGCCATCGCAGCGCAATCCCCACGTCATATCGGCCCGGCATCAATGCCGGGCCCAGTCGTGGCAAGGGTCGCGGCGGACAGACTGCGCGCGGAAACTGTCACATTTACGCAATCTTTACCTTCTAGCCTGCGCGCATCTTCCCACCTGCCTGCAAGGCTCCTCTCCATGAAACTGCATCACCAACTCCTGACGGTGGCCGTGGCCGCTGCGCTCTATGTGCCGGCTGCCCACGCTGAAGTCGCCATCGACGTGATCGGCGGTTCGGAAATCACCTTCGAAGGCCTGGTCCAGGCCGACGGCAACTGGTTCCACAACGACGTCGTGGACCTCAATGGTGGCGATGCCGGCAACGGCAAGGACAGCGAGTTCGAGCTGCGCCGCGCCGAGCTGGTGCTCAAGGGCAAGGGCCCGGGCAACGTGGAGTGGGTGCTCGGCTACGACGCCAAGGCGGACAAGTTCCTCGACACCAACGTGAAGTACAAGCTGCTGGGCAATGCCAACCATTTCATCCAGGTCGGCCAGTTCAAGCAGCCCAACAGCCTGGAAGAGCTGTCCAGCACCAAGAACAACGACTTCATCTCCAAGGCCGCAGTCACCAATACCTACGCGATCGCCCGCCGCCTGGGTGGCGCCTACAGCTACGGCCAGGACAACTGGTCGCTCACCGCCAGCGCCTTCGGCCGCGAGCTGACCCGCAACCTGGCCCATGGCAGCGGCTATGGCGCGCGTGGCACCTGGGCTCCAATCAACGAGAAGGGCCAGGTCCTGCACTTCGGCCTGAGCTACGTGGACTACGACGCCGACGCTGACACCCTGCGCGTGCGTGCGCGTCCGAACGCCGACCTGGCCACCGCCCGCCTGATCGACAGCGGCAACCTGACCGACACCGACCGCGTCAGCACCGTCGGCGCCGAAGCCATGTACTTCCAGGGCCCGTTCAAGGCCCAGGCCGAGTACTACACCAGCAAGGCCAAGCGCTACGACCACGACAACTACACCAGCGACGGCTACTACATCAGCGGCCTGTGGAATGTCACCGGCGAGACCTGGAGCTACAAGGGTGGCACGCCCGGCACCGGCCTGCCGAACAACCCGGCCAGCGGCCAGTGGCAGCTGGGCGTGCGCTACGACCACATGGACCTCAACGACGGCAACCTGGCCGCGAACCCGGTCGCCGGTCGCCCGCCGATCGTCGATGGCGTGCTCGGCGGCAAGATGGATGTGTGGACCGTCGGCGCCAACTGGTACTGGCGCTCGAACTTCAAGCTGATGCTGAACTACGTGAAGGTCGACAGCAAGAAGTACAGCTCCAGCGCCCGCGGCTTCGTCAATGACGATCCGAACATCCTGGAAGCCCGCGCGCAGTTCTTCTGGTAAGACCCCGCGTCATCGCATCACGCACCGGCAAGGGCACGACTGCGGTCGTGCCCTTGCCACGTGCGGTAGCGCCTGTACCGCAGCGCGATCCCCTCATCCGATGTCACACCGGCGTCATATGACAGACCTTTCCGTGTCACGGAATCGTTATGGAATGTGCACCGATACGTTGGGCAACCGCCCTTCGACCACCCCAGGAGTCTCTCCCGTGATCCACGCCTTCAAGTCGCGCGCCGCTGTCGCCATCCTGGCCGCGTCGTCCGTGTTCGCCGCCAATGCTGCCGATGTCACCGGCGCGGGCGCCTCCTTCATCTACCCCGTGATGTCCAAGTGGTCGGCGGACTACAGCACCGCCACCGGCAAGAAGGTCAACTACCAGTCGATCGGTTCCGGCGGCGGCATTGCCCAGATCAAGGCAGCGACCGTCGATTTTGGTTCCTCCGACGCGCCGCTGAAGCCGGAAGAACTGGCTGCCGCCGGCCTGGCCCAGTTCCCGTCGGTGATCGGCGGCGTGGTGCCGGTGATCAACGTCGCCGGCGTCGCACCGGGTGCGCTGAAGCTCGATGGCCCGACCCTGGCCAACATCTTCCTGGGCAAGATCACCACCTGGAACGATCCGGCCATCACTGCACTGAACCCGGGCCTGACCCTGCCCAGCGGCAAGATCACCATCGTGCACCGCTCCGACGGTTCGGGCACCACCTTCAACTTCGTCAACTACCTGTCCAAGGTCAGCCCGGAGTGGAAGAGCAAGGTCGGTGAAGGCACCTCGGTGCAGTGGCCGGCGGGCATCGGCGGCAAGGGCAACGAAGGCGTGGCCGCCTACGTCAAGCAGATCAAGGGTGGCATCGGCTACGTCGAGCTGTCCTATGCGCTGCAGAACAAGATGTCGTACGCGGCAATGAAGAACGCTGCGGGCAAGATCGTGCAGCCGTCGGACGCCTCGTTCTCGGCCGCCGCCGCCAGCGCCGACTGGGCCAATGCCCGTGACTTCTACCTGGTGATGACCAATGCCCCGGGTGCCGATGCGTGGCCGATCACCGCCACCAACTTCATCCTGGTCCGCAAGCAGCCGAAGAACGTCGCCGGTGCCAAGGCCACGCAGGAGTTCTTCCGCTGGATCTACAGGAACGGCGACCAGCAGGCCAAGCAGCTTGATTACGTGCCGCTGCCGGACACCCTGGTCCGCCAGATCGAGACCTACTGGACCCAGAACCTGAAGTACTGAGCAAGACCTCCCCCGCAGGAGCGGGGGGCGGGGGGGGGGGGGAGCCCCCCCCCCCCCCCCCCGGCGGGGGGGGGGGGAGGGACAGGGGGGGGGGGGGGGGGGGGGGGGGGGGGGGGGGGCCTTTCCCCCCGGCGGGGGGGGGGCGGGGGGGCCGGCGCGGTCGCGCCGTTGGGGGGTGGGCCGGGGGGGGGGGGGGGCCCCCCCCCCCCCGCGGCCCCCCCGGGCCCCCAGACCTCCGCCATCGCCCGCTCTTCTCGTTTGTGGGGTCCGGCCTTCCACCGGACCGGCGACCCTGCCGGTGCGCAGATCGGGCGGCCGCGGCGGTCTCCGGGGATGTCCGCAGTGGGCGACGACCCTGTGAAACCCTTGTCGGAACGTGATCCAGGACACCTCTGTCATGGACGTCATACGGCTGTAACAAAAACATCATTTCATAGCCGCATCCGCCGACGCCGTCGGCTCTTCCCCGCTATGGAGTGACCATGAAACTGCACTCGGCCGGCCTCGCCGCCCTTTCCCTGGCCATCGCCCTGGGCCTGTCGGCCTGCGGTGGCGACAAGCAGGCCGCGCAGCAGCCGGCCGCCGACGGTGCCGCTGCCCCGGCTGCCGCCGGTGCGAAGGTGACCGCCGAAGTCTCCGGCGCCGGCGCGTCCTTCATCTTCCCGCTGGTGTCGAAGTGGTCGGCCGACTACAACGCCAGCACCGGCGCCAAGATCAACTACCAGTCCATCGGTTCCGGCGGCGGCATCGCCCAGATCAAGGCCGGCACGGTCGACTTCGGCTCGTCCGACAAGCCGCTGAGCAGCGAGGAGCTGGCGCAGGCCGGTCTGGCCCAGTTCCCGTCGGCCATCGGCGGCGTGGTGCCGGTCGTCAACATCGAAGGCCTGGAAGCCGGCAAGCTGCGCCTGAGCGGCGCCCTGCTGGCCGACATCTTCCTCGGCAAGGTCAAGACCTGGAACGACCCGGCGATCGTCGCTGCCAACCCTGGCGTGACCCTGCCGGACGGCAAGATCACCATCGTCCACCGTTCGGACGGTTCGGGCACCACCTTCAACTTCTCCAACTACCTGTCCAAGGTCAGCCCGGAGTGGAAGAGCAAGGTCGGCGAAGGCACTTCGGTGCAGTGGCCGGACGGTGTGGGCGGCAAGGGCAACGAAGGCGTCGCCTCGTACGTCAAGCAGATCAAGGGCTCGATCGGCTACGTCGAACTGGCCTACGCGCTGCAGAACGCCATGCCGTACACCTCGCTGCAGAATGCCGCCGGCACCTGGGTGCAGCCGAGCGCGGAGACCTTCGCCGCTGCGGCCGCCAGCGCCGACTGGGCCAGCGCCAAGGACTTCAATCTGGTCATCACCAATGCTCCGGGTGAGCAGGCGTGGCCGATCACCGCCACCAACTTCATGCTGATGCAGAAGCAGCCGAAGGATGCCAAGCGCAACCAGGACACCCTGGCCTTCTTCAAGTGGGCCTTCGAGAACGGCCAGGCCCAGGCCAACGAGCTGCACTATGTGCCGCTGCCGGCCGAACTGGTCACGCAGATCGAGGCCTACTGGGCGACCGAACTGAAGTGATGGACCCGACGGTGCCCGCCGCGTGCGGGCACCGTGTCTTCCACGCCGTGCCGCCCCGCCCCTTCCTGGCCCTGCCGTCCCCATGAATGCCATCGCCCAGCCTGTAGCCGCCCCGTCCACGCGCGACGCGCGTGATGCCCGCAACGACAAACTGTTCCGATGGGTGCTGGTCGGCACCGTCATCTTCGTCCTGATCGCCCTGGCCTGCGCGGCTCTGTCAATGCTGTGGGGCGGCCGTCATGCCCTGCAGATGCAGGGCCTGAGCTTCTTCTTCTCTTCCGACTGGAATCCGGTCGAAAACAAGTTCGGTGCGCTTGCTCCGATCTACGGCACCCTGGTCACCGCGCTGATCGCGATGGTCATCGCCGTGCCGGTCAGCTTCGGCATCGCCTTCTTCCTGACCGAAGTGGCGCCACGCTGGCTGCGGGGGCCGGTCGGCACCGCCATCGAACTGCTGGCAGGTATTCCCTCCATCATCTACGGCATGTGGGGCCTGTTCGTGCTGGTACCGGTGATGACCGAGTACGTCACCCCGTTCCTCAACGAAACGCTGGGCGAATGGCCGGTCATCGGCCCGATGTTCCAGGGCCCACCGCTGGGCATCGGCATGCTGACCGCCGGCTTCGTGCTGGCCATCATGGTCATCCCGTTCATCTCTTCGGTCATGCGCGAGGTGTTCCTGACCGTACCGACCCGCCTGAAGGAATCGGCCTATGCGCTGGGATCGACCAAGTGGGAAGTGAGCTGGGACATCGTGCTGCCCTACACCCGTTCGGCGGTGATCGGCGGCGTCTTCCTCGGCCTTGGCCGCGCACTGGGCGAGACCATGGCCGTGGCCTTCGTGATCGGCAACAGCGTGCGCCTATCGCCGTCGCTGCTGGAGCCGGGCACCACCATCGCCGCCCTGATCGCCAACGACTTCGGCGAGGCCACTGAAACCTACCGCTCGGCGCTGCTGCTGCTTGGCTTCGTCCTGTTCATCGTCACCTTCGTGGTGCTCGCCATCGCCCGCCTGATGCTGATGCGCCTGGCCCGCAAGGAGGGCAACTGATGTCCACCACCGCTGACTCGCTGTACCTGCGCCGCCGCATCGGCAATGTCGTCGCCATCGCGCTGTCCTGCGCCACCGCGCTGTTCGGTCTGTTCTTCCTGGGCTGGATCCTGTTCACCCTGGCCGCGAAGGGCCTGGCCGGCATCAACCTGGACCTGTTCACCAAGATGACACCGCCGCCGATGCAGGAAGGCGGCCTGGCCAACGCCTTCTTCGGCAGCGCGGTGATGTGTGCGCTGGCGATCGGCATCGGCACCCCGCTGGGTGTCCTGGCCGGCACCTGGCTGGCCGAGTACGGCAATGCCCGCAAGGCCGGCACCGTGGTCCGCTTCGTCAACGACATCCTGCTGTCGGCCCCGTCGATCGTGCTGGGCCTGTTCGTCTACACCCTGTACGTGATGCAGACCGGCGGCCAGTTCTCCGCCTTCGCCGGTGCGCTGTCGCTGGCCTTCATCGTGCTGCCGGTGGTGGTGCGTACCACCGACGAAATGCTGCGCCTGGTGCCCTCGCAGATGCGCGAAGCGGCGCTGTCGCTGGGCATCCCGCAATGGAAGGTGATCGTGCAGGTGCTCTACCGCAGCGCCTCGGCCGGCATCATCACCGGCATCCTGCTGGCGCTGGCCCGCATCTCCGGTGAGACCGCACCGCTGCTGTTCACTGCCTTCGGCAACCAGTACTGGAACAGCAACGTGTTCCAGCCGATGGCCTCGGTGCCCGTGGTGATGAACCAGTTCGCCGGCAGCCCGTACGAATCCTGGCAGGTGCTGGCCTGGGCCGGTGCCCTGGTGCTGACCGTCTTCGTGTTGCTGGTCAGCCTCGCCGCCCGCGGCCTCCTGCTGCGCAACCGCATCTCCCATGACTGACCTTTCCGTGGAAACCACCATGAACGATCTTTCCAATGCCGTGCCGATGCAGCGCATCGCCGTGCCGGCCTCGCACGAGAACCTGCATACCCCGGCTCCGGTCAAGCTCGCTGCGCGTGGCCTGGACTTCTACTACGACAAGTTCCACGCCCTCAAGGGCATCAACCTGGAGATCCCGGAAAAGCGCGTCACCGCGCTGATCGGCCCCTCCGGTTGCGGCAAGTCGACCCTGCTGCGCATCTTCAACCGCATCTACGCGCTGTACCCGAAGCTGGAAGCACGCGGCGAAGTGCTGCTGGACGGCGAGAACATCCTGTCGCCGAAGTTCCCGATGAACCGGCTGCGCAGCAAAGTAGGCATGGTGTTCCAGAAGCCGGTGCCGTTCCCGATGACGATCTTCGAGAACGTGGCCTACGGCATCCGCCACCACGAGAAGCTGTCCAAGGGTGAGATGAGCGACCGCGTCGAGCAGGCACTGCGTCAGGGCGCGCTGTGGGACGAGGTGAAGGACAAGCTCAACCAGAGCGCGCTGGGTCTTTCCGGTGGCCAGCAGCAGCGCCTGTGCATCGCCCGCGCCGTCGCCCTGCGCCCCGACGTGCTGCTGCTGGACGAACCGACTTCGGCACTGGACCCGATCTCCACCAGCCGCATCGAGCAACTGGTGGAAGAGCTCAAGAACGATTACACCATCGTCATCGTCACCCACAACATGCAGCAGGCCGCCCGCGTATCGGACTACACCGCCTTCATGTACCTGGGCGACCTGATCGAACATGACCGCACCGAAGTGATCTTCTCGCAGCCGTCCAAGCAGCAGACCGAAGACTACATCACCGGTCGCTTCGGCTGACCGGACCGCGGCTTCTTCACAGACAACGCCAGTCGGGCATGGCCCGGCTCTACATGACGGAACAACCATGAATCTTCCCAACGACCACATCGTCAAGAGCTACGACGAAGAGCAGCAGCGCCTGGTGGCCGAAATCGTGCGCATGGGCGAGATGGCCGTCGCCCAGCTCGAAGCATCGATGGACGTGATCGAGAAGCGCGATGAGAACGCCGCCCATCGCATCATCGCCAACGATGAGGCGATCGATGCACTGGAGCAGCAGATCAGCCACGACGTGATGCGCCTTGCGCTGCGCGGCCCGATGGCGCGCGACCTGCGCGAAATCCTTGCGGGCCTGCGCATCCCCGCCGACATCGAGCGGATCGGCGACTACGCGGCCAACGTTGCCAAGCGTTCGATCGCACTGGGCAAGGTGCCGCCGCTGCCGCAGATCCAGGGCCTGCGCGCCCTGGGCCGGCTGGCCGCACAGCAGGTGCGCCGCGCCATCGCGGCCTACCGCGACAATGATGCCGAGGCGGCGCTGGCCCTGCGCGAGGATGACGCGCGCCTGGATGCGCAGTACACCGCGCTGTTCCGCGAACTGCTGACCTACATGATGGAAGATCCACGCAACATCACGCCGTGCACCCACCTGCTGTTCATGGCCAAGAATCTGGAACGCGTGGGCGACCACGCCACCAACATCGCCGAGAACGTCTGGTTCCTCGTGCATGGAGAGCAGCCGCTGCCGCCGCGCGAGAAGCGCGACGAAACCTCCAGCACCGGTCAGCCCTGACGCTGCACTGCAACACCGGAGTCGACTCCAGAGTGGCCGCTGTCCGCGCGACAGCGGCCTTTCTTTTTGGGCCTTCCAGCATTTCCAAAGGCGCCGCGCCTGCCTGGCAAGGCCCCGCCCCCTGACTGCGCGGAAAATCTCACGAAAATTTGAGTTCTCTGCGAGGATTCGTTGAGTAGGATCGGCGCACGATCGCTTCCACCGGCACCTCTGCCGGCCACCCGGGCACCCGCCCACACCACCCAGGAGCACAACCGATGAGCAGTACCAACAAGACCCTGTCCCTGCTGACCGCTACCGCCCTTGTCGCCGGCCTGGGCATGACGGCCAGCGCTTCGGCTCTGAGCATGAGCGATCTGGCGCAGGGCTATCTGGTGGCCGGCCAGGCCGCCAAGGCCACCGATGCCAAGGCTGCCGACGCGCGTACCGGCGACGCCGCCAAGCATGCCGAAGGCAAGTGCGGCGCCGATGGCAAGAGCGCCGAAGGCAAGTGTGGTGGCGACAAGGGCAAGGCCGCCGCCGGCACCGATGCAAAGGCCAAGAGCACCGGCGACAAGAAGGCGGCCGAAGGCAAGTGCGGCGAAGGCAAGTGCGGTGGCAAGCACTGACGTCCGCGCCAGCGCTGTCCACCGGCGGGCGCCGCTTCCCGCGGCGGCCGCCGGGTTGGGCCTGCGCCGCGCGCTGCTGCAGGCGCTGCGCGAGGCACCGGCCGGCGACTTCGACTTCCTCGAATGTGCGCCGGAAAACTGGATCCACGTAGGCGGCCCGGCAGGCGATGCACTGGCCGAACTGGCGGCGCGGCATCCGCTGAGCTGCCACGGCCTGTCGCTGTCGCTGGGCGGCAGTGCACCGCTGGACACGCAGCTGCTGGCACAGGTTGGCCGGTTCCTGGACGAGCACCGCGTGCCGCTCTACAGCGAGCACCTGAGCTACTGCAGCGACGACGGCCATCTGTACGACCTGCTGCCGATTCCGTTCACCGATGAAGCCGTGCGCCATACCGCCACGCGCATTGCCCGTGTGCAGGACCTGCTCGGCCGGCGCATCGCGGTGGAGAACGTGTCCTACTACCTGGCACCGGAACCGTCCATGGACGAACTGTCCTTCACCAACGCGGTGCTTGCCGAAGCGGACTGCGACCTGCTGCTGGACGTCAACAACGTCTACGTCAACGCCTGCAACCATGGCTACGACGCCGACACGTTCATCGCCGGCCTGCCGGCACAGCGCATCGTCTGCCTGCACGTGGCCGGGCACCTGGATGAAGCGCCGGACCTGAAGATCGACACCCATGGCAGCGCCGTGATCGATCCGGTCTGGGAGCTGCTGGCACGTACCTATGCGCGCATCGGCCCCCGCCCCACCCTGCTCGAACGCGACTTCAACTTCCCCCCATACGCCGAGCTCCAGAGCGAGCTGCAGACCATCCGCCGCCTGCAGGCCGACCCAGCCGGAGGCAGCACGCATGGCTGAAGCGCCGGAACGGCTGCGTGCGCAGCAGCACGCGTTCACCGCCCATCTGCGCGACCCGGACACCGTGGCCGCGCCGGCCGGCATGGAGCCGCGACGCGTAGCGGTGTACCAGCGCCTGCTGTTCAACAACCTGCTGGGTCTGTTGAGCAACGGGTTCCCGGTCTGCGTGCGCCTGCTCGGTGAACCGGGCTGGAGTGCCCTGGTGCGCAGCTACTTCGCGACGCATCGCTGCCGCAGTCCGCTGTTCACCGAACTGGCCGCCGAGTTCGTGCAGTGGCTGCAGGCACAGCCGCAGCTTCCGCATCCGGCGCTGGCCGAGCTGGCCCACTACGAGTGGGTGGAAACGGCGTTGTACCAGCTGCAGGCCGAGCCGCTGCCGGTGGCCGGCGCGATCGATCCTCGGGTGGTCGCCCTGCAGCGTTCGCCGCTGGCCTGGCCCTTGCTGTATCAATGGCCGGTCCACCGGCTTGGCGCGGACGATGCGCCGCGCACGGCTCCGGCCGAGCCGACCGGCCTGCTGGTCCGGCGCGATGCTGACGGTGAGGTGCGTTTCGCCAGCCTCAGCCCACTGGCGGTGCATCTGCTGGCCCGCATCGGCGAGCAGCCCGGCGCCGATGGCAACACCTACCTGCGGCAGCTGGCACTGGCACACGGGCTGGAGGAGCACGCGTTGGACGAGGCCGGTGCCGCCCTGCTGCAACAGTTCCTGCAAGCCGGCGTAATCGGCCCGATCACGCCGCCGCCCTGACGCCCCACTCCCGGAGATTCCCGATGAACTACCCGATCCTGGCCACCGCGCGTGGCCAGCTGGACCGTCTCGCCCCCTGGTTGGCCCCGCTGGGCCTGCGCGTACTGCTGGCCTGGGAGTACTTCGAATCCGGCCTGGAGAAACTGCACGGCCAGAACTGGTTCGCCGACCTGCAGCAGGCCTTTCCGTTTCCATTCGACCACTTGCCGGCCGCGCTGAACTGGCAACTGGCCACTTGGTTCGAACTGCTGGGTGCCGCCTGCCTGCTCGTCGGTTTCGGCACCCGCTTTGCCGCTGCCAGCCTGCTGGTGCTGACCGTGGTGGCGACCCATGCGGTGCACTGGCCGATGGAATGGCACTCGCTGGGCGACCTCGCCATGGGGTATGCAATCAGCGACCAAGGCTTCGGCAACTTCAAACTGCCCGTGCTGTTCATGGCGATGCTGCTGCCGTTGCTGTTCGCTGGCGCCGGCAGGCTGAGCGTCGATGCACTGCTGGCCCGGCATGGCGCTGGCGGGGGCACCTGGGCGGGAGCCGGTCCGCGATGCCGCTGATTGGCGCGCCGCCCGCAACGCCCCATCCGGCTGCGCGCACCGGGCGCTCAGGAACGCTCTGCTAGAATCCACGCATGACCGACCCCACCCCCGCACCTGACGTCGCCCCCGTTTCCGCAGTACCGCAGGCGCAGCGTGCGATGTCACAACGCTTCCGTGGCTTCCTGCCGGTGGTGGTGGACGTGGAGACCGGCGGCTTCGACGCCCAGCGCAACGCGCTGCTGGAGATCGCGGCGGTGCCGATCGAGATGAACGAGAACGGCCTGCTCTTCCCCGGGCAGACCGCCAGCGCGCATGTCGTGCCGGCCGAAGGGCTGGAAATCGATCCGAAGTCGCTGGAAGTCACCGGCATCATCCTGGATCACCCGTTCCGGCTGGCCAAGGAAGAGCGCGCCGCGCTGGACCATATCTTCACCCCGGTTCGCGCCGCAATGAAGAAGTACGGCTGTCAGCGCGCAATCCTGGTCGGCCACAACGCGCATTTCGACCTCGGTTTCGTCAATGCCGCCGTCGCCCGTACCGGGCACAAGCGCAATCCGTTCCACCCCTTCAGCGTATTCGACACGGTGACGCTGGCCGGCATCGCATACGGGCAGACGGTGCTGGCACGTGCTGCCAATGCGGCGGGACTGGGCTGGGATGCCAACGAAGCGCATAGCGCGGTGTACGACACCGAGCAGACGGCACGGCTGTTCTGCACGATCGCCAACGCCTGGCCGCGGTAACCGTCAGCGCCCCTCTCGCCGCGCAGGCGTGGGTGCCGACCGTGGGCCGGCACCGCCGGCGCGTCAACCGATGCTCGTGCGATCCCGCCCGTCGCTCTTGGCACGGTAGAGCGCGCGGTCGGCGCGCTGGTACAGCAGGGCCGGGGTGCGGTCTTCGGCCTCCAGTTCGACCAGTCCCGCACTGAAGGTCACCCTCAGCCCGTCCACGCCCGCCCAGTCCGGGTGGTCATGGAACAGCCCCCTCAACCGCGCGCACAGCTGCGCGGCTTCCTCCAGCCGGGTGTCGTTGAGCAGCAGCGCGAATTCTTCGCCGCCCGTGCGCGCAGGCAGGTCCGAGTCACGACAGGCCGTGGCGATCACCCGCGCCACCTCGACCAGTACCGCATCACCGGTACTGTGGCTGTAGCGATCGTTGACAGCCTTGAAGTGATCGATATCCAGCACCACCAGGCATAGCGGGTGGCCGCTGCGCTGCGATCGTGCGAAGTCACGCGCCAGGGTTTCATCGAAGCCGCGGCGGTTGGCCAATCCGGTCAGCGCATCCTCCCGCGCCTGGCGCTCGAACGCTTCGGCCTGCCGTGCGAGGCGTTCGGCCAGCTCGGTCTTCTCCTGGTTCACCGCCTGCAGATGGACGGTCTGGGCCTGCAGGTCGAAGGTGGCCTCGTCCACGCGGCGAGCCAGACGCAGGTTGCTGGCCTTCAGCTGCTGCAGCAGGAAGCGGTACAGCGCCACCAGCCCGGCCAGCAGCAGGATGCCGCCCAGCGCCTGCACGCTGCGCCGTTGCCACCAGAACGGCTCCACGCTGAAGCTCCATACGGCTTCCTGCTGGCCCCAGGCGCCACTCGGGTGCGCGGCGGCCACGTGCAGCGTGTAATCGCCCGGTGGCAGGCCAACGAACTCCACGCTGCGCTGTGGACCGCGCTCGACCCAGCCGCTGTCCAGTCCATCCAGGCGCGTGCGGTAGCGGATCCGGTCCGACATCAGGTAGCTCAGGCCGACATAGCTCACCGCGAGGCGACGACCACCGGGAATCAGATTGCGTTCGGCGCCCTCCCAGTGCACCGGCGCGCCGTCCACCTGCACGTTCTCGATCGCCGCTGGCGGTGCCCGCCGTTCGCGGAAGCGCTGCAGGCGCTGCGGATCGACCGTACTCAGGCCCCCCGCGGTGACCACCCAGAAGGTGCCATCCTGGCGCAGGATCGCCGAGGGGCCGGAGCTGCCGTTGGCCTGTGCATTGGCCATGCCGTCGATCTCGTTGTAGCGCTCCACGCTCACCCGCGGCGCGCGGCCGTCGGCCACGGCATTGAGAGTCGCCATGTCGGTGCGCAGCACGCCACGGTTGCTGCTGATCCATACGTTGCCCAGCCGGTCGGGTACCAGCTGGAACACCGCGTCGACCGGCATGCCCTGCTCCAGGCCGACGCGGGCCAGCCGCCCGCCCTGCCAGCGGTACAGGCCACGATCACTGCTGATCCACATCGCGTCACCGAGCTGGTGAAAGCCGAACACACTGCGTCCGCCCCCCAGCGGCGCCAGATCGATCGCCTGCACACGGTTGCCGCGCAGCACGCGGATGCCCTCGATCGTGCCGATCCACAGGTTGCCCTGGTGATCGTGTTCCAGCGCTGTGATCAGCCCGGTCGGCATGCCCGCCACCGGCGACACCTGCACCCGGTCGCCGTCGATGCGCACCACTCCCTTCTGCGTTCCGGCCCAGACCGCCCCGCTCGAATCCACGCTGATCGCGCGGATGTTGCCACCCGGCATGCCATCGTCGGCGGCGTAGTTGTGGCGCAGGCGGCCGTCCCGGGACAGGCGGTAGACGCCGTCACCGAAGGTTCCCACCCAGAGATCGCCGTCCGGCCCCTGCGCCAGGCTCAGCACCGACGGCGCCTTGCCACCGCGGTTGTGCAGCGGCATGGCCTGGAAACGGCCATCGGCATTCTGTCGATCCAGGCCACTGGCACTGCCCACCCACAGCTGGCGGTCACGATCTTCCAGCACGGTGCGCACGTAATCGCCGCTGAGCCCATCGCGCTCGGTGTAGCTGCTGAACAGGGTCTCGCGCAGGCGGTAGAGGCCGCCGTTGGCCCCCACCCAGATGCTGCCCTCGTCATCCTCGCGCAGGCTCACCACGCGCCCGCCCGGCAGGCTCAGGCCCGCAGGCAGCCGCTCCAGTCCATGCGAGGAAATCCGCAGCAGCCCCTGGTTCTCGGTGCCCAGCCAGAGATCACCGTGGCGGTCCTGCAGCATCGAGGTCAGGTGCAGCTGGCCCGGCAGCCGGTGCACCAGCACCAGCCGGTCATCCTCGACCCGGTACAGGCGCTCGCCCGCCACGATCCACAGCGCACCGTCCGGCGCCCGGTACGGCCAGGACAGGCCACTGCCCGCGCCCAGCCCCCAGGCGGCGGGCGCGCGCTTCAGCACGCCATCGTTGTCACGCAGTACCAGGCCATCGAGCGTGCCGACCCAGACCCGATCCTGCGCATCCACCACCAGTTTGGTGAAGCTCATCGCCATCGGCAGATCGGCAGCCGGCGCCTGATAGACAAGGCCTTTGTCCGGCGCGAGATAACCCAGGCCCTTGCCTTCGTAGAGCAGCCACAGGCGCCCCTGGCTGTCCATCTGCATCGACTGGATCAGTACCTGCGGGGTATCCGGCTGGTGCTCCCACACACGCCACTGGCCATCACTGCCACGTCGGCTGACATTGCCGCGCGAGTCGCTGATCCACAGCCCGCCCTGACGGTCGACGAACAACGCGCCGATGCCGTTGTCGCGCAGCCCGGGCCGCGTGCTGCGGTCGTACACGGTGAAATCCAGGCCGTTGTAGCGCACCAGGCCTTCCCAGGTGGCAAACCAGAGATGGCCTTCTGGCGTCTGCGCGATGTCGCGCAGCGAGTTGTGCGGCAGGCCGTTGCGCGAGGTCCACACATCGATGGCGTAGTCGCGCAGCGGCGGTGCACCGCTCTGTGCCTGCAACGGCAATGCAGCAGCCAGCAGCAGCCACAGAAGGCTGTGTCGCAGCACCGCCCTCCAGTCCCACGCGTGACGCTCCACCCAGCGCCCGTCGTCCCCCTGCCCGCCCATCACCGCAGCAGTGGCGGCCGGGTACTGCGGCCAGGCGGGGCGGCAGGTGGAAATGCCCAGGCAGCGCGGGGCGGCGTGCCGACGGGAACAGGCTGGCTCATCGGGGGGCGTCTGGGGAGATGCGCGAATGATAGGGCAAACGCCAGCCCGCCGCGCCTGCCCAGCCGTGCCCCCCCCCCTCCCCCGGGCAGCAACGGCGGGCTTTCTGGCTCACCCGTGCAGGCGGTACGGATTTCTGGCGGAAGGGCGTGGTCCGGCACACCTTCCCGAGCCCAGGCGGTGACCACAGGCAGGACCAGAAGACCCCTCGCCTGGCGCCTCTGCGGAGGGACAGCTACGTCCTGTCGCCAGCACGACGCCTGTAATGGGCCACCAGATCCGCCGGGTAGTACTCGTGGTCGCGGAAGCTCGCATCGTCGATGTCGAACAGCATTACGACCAGCGCGGCCTCGAAGGCCCAGTAGCCCATGTAGCCGCTGTCGTCGTCACGGTGATTCCCGTGCCAGTACACGTTGCGGCTGCCTGCATACCAGCCGTCCAGGAACTTCTTTACGAGCCCGGGCCGGTCCGAGGGTGAGGCGATTGCTTCCATGAGCGGAAGGTACTGGCGATACAGCACCTGCCTCCCCAGAACTCTTTCATCTTCAACCAGCAGTATCGCGATTTCGTCAAAGAGTCGATCCTTTCCCGCATTCCCAATCAGCGTGAGGGCCCTCGCAAGGTAGGTCGAGCCCATACCGGCGCTGACCGCGATCGCCAGCCACCAGAGGTGATCGACGTAGTGATCTTCACGAAGATCCTCGAACTGTGCGCGATAGTTCTGGTCCTCCAAAGGCAATTGATCGCACTGATGCAGAAGCTGCCCACGCGAAACAAGCAGCTGGTTCAGGTCAGCATGAAGCGAAACAATAGCGTCGCCCCTTGAGAATCGCATGACCAACCGACGAAGGATGCGACCGGACACATCCGACGCGCCGAGAACACATCCCCTGGGAGGATAGGCTCGAGTCGCGATTGAATGATCAATACGCGCCACCTCCACGGAGTCATAATCGATCCAATCCGTGAAGTACGGCTCCAGCATCCGGGTGTCACGCTGCGCACTCATGCGCCATCGTCCCACGGGCCGATCAAAGAAACGGTGTCGCCGATTTTTTCATCACCAATGTATGTCAGGCGGCGGATCCGGGTAGCTGTAGGCCCCATCGATGCCATTCTCTCCCGGACGATACACGCCATCGGTCTTTCCCACTGGCGTCAGGCCCTTGCCCAGCATCGCCTGATGCGCCATCGCCTCGCCGAACGCGGCGCCTGCGGCGCGCGTGCGCCGCCCTCGCCATCCATGTGGCCGCTGAGCACTCGGTATCGGGTAGGGGCGCCGTAGTGGCGATGCAGCACCACCTCACCTCCGGCGACCGCGTCGCGGGCGACGAAGCCGCTGGCTGATCGCATCGCCGCCGCGCTCGATTCGTCCCCGCACCCGGTGCGAGCATCTGAGCCGCCTGACCATCAGATACCTGCGCCAGCACGACGCCTGTAATAAGCCACCAGATCGGCCGGGTAGTACTCGTGGTCGCGGAAGCTCGAATCGTCGATATCGAACAGCATCACGACCAGCGCGGCCTCAAAGGCCCAGTAGCCCATGTAGCCGCTGTCGTCGTCACGGTGATTCCCGTGCCAATAGAGGTTGCGGCTGCCCGCATACCAGCCATCCAGGAACTTCTTTACGAGCCCCGGTCGGTCCTGGATCGATGCGACGGCCTTTGCTAGCGGAAGGTACTGGCGATACAGCACGTGATTGGCAGCGGGTCGGCCTGTGTCTCCCAATGCAATCGCAACTCTGTCGAAAAGCTCGTCTTCCCCGGCGTGCTTCATCAAGCCAAGTGCACTTCGCACATAAGAGCCCTCCATACCCGCGGCAACCGAGAATGCCAACCACCAGAGGTACTTTGTGTACCTGTCCGGCCGAAGATCCTCCCACACTGCACGAATCATCTGATCCTGTGCGCCCAAGGCATCGGCGCACAGATCAACGCGCCGCCTTGCAAGCAGCAATTCTTCCAGCCCCCCCAGTACTTCAACCAGATCGTCGCCACGCGAGTAGCGCATGACCATTATCTGAAGGAGCAGGGAAAACACGGAACTCGATGCATTGGCGCGTCCGACGTCGGTGTACCTGTGTGAATCAATACGATCAACGACCTCTGCAACCTCATCCAGCCGGAACTCGATGATTCCAGAGAAATATGCCTTGGATTTCCTGCTATCGCGCATCATCGGTCCAGTTCAAAATGATGAAGGGCCAATCACCCTTCCGTCCACGCCAAGCTTGTAGGACTGCGTCGTGCCATCTTCGGCCACCCTGATCAGAATCGACTCAACCCGCCCCTGATTCATCGCATCCCTCATCCTTCTTGCCTCTACGACCCCCACCTTGGAATCAAGACGCTCGTTTATCCATTCGCTGTCCATCTGCCGCGTACCGTCCCTGTACGGTCCACCCAACCGGCCCGTGTTGTACTTCGCTTCGGTGATCACATAGTCGGGCGGCGGATCCGGGTGGCTGTAGACCCCATCGATGCCATTCTCTCCCGGACGATACACGCCATCGGTCTTTCCCACTGGCGTCAGGCCCTTGTCCAGCATCGCTTGATGCGCCCTCGCCTCACCGAACGCGGCACCTGCGGCGCGCGTGCGCGGCAGTCGGGTTTCCACCACCCCATCGGCATCCGGCGCCCGGCTTTCCGTGTGCCGACGCTTGCGCAAGCGCAATGCCCGCGCCAATGCGGTGAACGCCTCGCCCAGCTCGTCCAGCAGCGCTGCCAGACGCTGCCCCAACCGCCCGATCCGGGCCGCCCAGGTTGCGCCGCCATAGGCGGTTCCGGCCGTGCCTGCGCTGAACGCGCCCAGCAGCACGCTGATCACGACATCGAGCGCAAACTGGCTGCCGTAGCGCTGGGTCAGCTCCTGCAGCTCGTCTGGCGGCACCGCCTTCGCCCAGTCCGCGGGGAACGCCGCCAACAGCTGCCAGGTCGGGCCGTCGTCGAACAGCAGGATCAGCTGCTCCTTGATCGCACTGGCCTTGTCCAGCACCTGCTCGCCTGCTGCACGATGCCCCGCGATGCGTGCATCCAGCCCGTCCCAGTCGCCCGTCAGCAGCAGTCCGCTCAGTTCGCGCAGTTCCGCATCGGCCTTGAAGCGCAGCACCGCCAGCTGCCACACCGCTTCCACGCTGCCGCTGGCCCAGTCCCATGTGCCTCTGGCCTGGCCTTCGATGCGATTCAGTTCCATCAGGAAGGCCTGATGCGCAGCGCTGGCACTGTTCCATTGCCGCCAGTCCGCAGCAAAATCCTGCCGGGTCTGCTGCACGATGCGCTGCAGGGCCGCGCGAAGGCGTTCGCGGCAGGCCTCGATCTCAGCCGAGTCGGTGCTGTCGGCCTCGTGCTGGTAGATCACCTGCACCGGCCCCACGCTTACCTGCGGCAGGCGTGCACGACCTTCGTCATCGAGATGGCCGCTGAGCACGCGGCCATCAGACAGGGTCGCCCGGTAACTGACACCGCGCGCGGGCGTGCAGTCCAGGTCGCCGTAGTGGCAATGCAGCACGACCTCGCGCGTAGCGACCGCATCGCGGGCAACGAAACCGCTGGGCGGCGGCGTGGCGTTCCACAGGTCCACTGCTGCCGGCGCGGCAGGCGGCGCGGAGACCGACGCACCGCCACCGCCTCCGCCGTCAACCACATACACCAGCGACTGAGCACCTCCGAGCAGCCTGCAGCCACAGGCCAGCGAATCGCCTTCGCGCGCGATCGGCTTGCCGTCGAGGATCAGCGTCGGGTCACCGGTGACGATCTCGAACGCGCCGCCATGCTTCGGGCACGTTGCCTTGTCGCCCACGCAGGCGACAGCCTTGCCTTCGATATCCGTATTCGACGATCCGGTCAGCACCCGCCCGCCGCCCGTGGTGGCGTCGCCCACCACGATCCACATCCGTGCCATCTGCCATCCGCAAGGAACTTCGATGGCTTCAGGTGACCGGCCGCACGCAGCGCAGGCAATTCAACGCTGACGCAATTGCCTCGACTGCCTGTGAAACGCCTTGCAGCGCAGGCAATTACCGTGGGTGACGCATTCGCCCTATCGTGCTGCAGGCAGGGCTATCGCGTCAGTTTTG
Source organism: Stenotrophomonas sp. STEN009 (assembly GCF_056760395.1). Taxonomy (NCBI): domain Bacteria; kingdom Pseudomonadati; phylum Pseudomonadota; class Gammaproteobacteria; order Lysobacterales; family Lysobacteraceae; genus Stenotrophomonas; species Stenotrophomonas sp. STEN009. The sequence continues at coordinate 51,461 of NZ_JBRRES010000022.1, forward strand.
CGTGGGGCCTGCCGGAACGCAGCCCCCACCGCGTCTGCTCAGCCTGCCCGACCCGGCGCCACCACCTGTGCACTGGCCGGCCATTGCACCACGGCTTCCAGTCCGCCCTCGGCACGGTTGCGCAGCCACAGCCGCGCGCCGTCCTTCTCGGCCAGCGCGCGCGCAATGGTCAGGCCCAGCCCGGCCCCACCGGTTTCGCGCGAACGCGAGGTCTCCACCCGCACGAACGGGTCGAACACGGCTTCCAGCTGGTCGTCGGCCAGGCCGGGGCCATCATCGGCCACCACCACGGTGATGCTGCCGCCGCCCCGCTCGATGCGCACCCGCACGCGCTGGCCGTACATCACCGCGTTGTCCACCAGGTTCGAGAACAGGCGGTGCATCGCCAGTGGCCGCAGCATCAGCACCGCATCGCTCCTGCCCTCGAAGACGACATCGGCCCCACCTTCTGCGGTGTCCTCGACGATGCTCTCCAGCAGCGAATCCAGGTCCAGTGCAGCGCGCTGCTCGGCGCTCTCGGCACTTCGGGCCAGCTCCAGGCCCTCGCGGACCAGTGCCTGCATCGCAGCCAGATCGCCGATCAGGCGCTCGCGCAGCGCCTCATCGGTCACGTTCTCCAGCCGCAGGCGCAGGCGGGTCAGCGGTGTCTGCAGATCGTGGGTGATCGCCGCCAGCATCTGCGTACGCTCGGCCAGGTGTCGCTGCAGGCGGTGTTGCATGGCATTGAAGGCCTCGGCGGCGCGCTGTACTTCACGCGGGCCGCGCAGCGGCAGCGGATCGCGCTGCAGGTCGTCGCCAAGATCCTCGGCGGCGGCGGCCAGCTCCTGCAGCGGTGCGCTGGCCATGCGGGCCACGATGTAGGCCAGTACCGCGATGGCCAGCACAAGCAGGGTCAGGAACAGCGGGTCCACGGCCAGGATGCCGTTGTGGGCCACCGCAGGGGAATCCAGTGCCAGCTTCAGCAACGTACCGTCGTTGAGGGTGACGTCCACCGCGCGGCATTTGGGCGGGATGAACGCCGGATCGCGCTCGCGAGGATGCTTGCGGTAGCCGGGCGGCGGCGGTGGCAGCAGTTCCTGCAGCCTGGGAATGCAGGAGCGGAACGAAGTGAAGTGCACCTGCGCCCGCGCGACCGGGCCCGGGCGGTCCTCCAGCACTTCCATCAGCGCAGCATCGGCACGTCCCACGCGCGCACCGGACTGCAGCGCGCGCACGCTCGGCCCGCCCACTTCCAGCAGGCGCTCGCGCAGCTCGGGATTGCCGTCGAGCAGATTGACGTAGCCCTGCAGGCGATCGGCGATGCGGTTGAGGTTCTGCCGCTCGAACTCCTGCTGCCGCTTGGAGGTGGCCAGCATGGTCGCGCCGATCGCCGCCACCGACATGCCCAGCAGCAGGATCACGAACAGCCGCCCGACCATCGAGGACAGAAAGTGGCGCAGGCGATTCATCGCGGCTTATTCCAGGTTGACGGCCGAGGCGAGGACATAGCCTTCGTTGCGCACGGTCTTGATCAGCCCATCGGGACCGCCATCGTCACCCAGCTTGTTGCGCAGGCGGCTGACCTGCAGGTCGATCGCGCGATCCTGCGCCTCATAGTTACGGCCGCTGCTGAGCGCGACCAGCTGCTCACGCGACAGGACCTTGTTGGCATGTGCGATGAATACCCGCAGCAGGCGGAACTCCGCGCCGGACAGCACCACCACGCGCCCATCCGGATCGACCAGGTGGCGGTGCTCCAGATCGAACACCCAGCGCGAGAATCGTGCACGGCGCACCGCCAGTGGCTCCAGATTGGCCGGCAGGGCTTCGGTACGGCGCAGCACGTTGCGGATGCGCGCCAGCAGCTCGCGCGGCTCGAACGGCTTGGCCAGATAGTCATCGGCGCCCATTTCCAGGCCCAGCACGCGATCGATCGGTTCCGCGCGGGCGGTCAGCATGATCACCGGCGTGTTCGAGCGTGCGCGCAGGTCACGGCACAGGGTCAGGCCATCCTCGCGCGGCAGGTTGAGGTCGAGCACGATCAGGTCCACGTGTTCGCGCTCCAGCAGCTGGCGCATGCTGGTGCCGTCGGCCGCCGTGCTGACTTGGTAGCCGGCGCGGCCGAGCTGCTCGGCCAGCAGGGTGCGGATGTCGTTGTCGTCGTCGACGATCAGCAGTCGATGCATCGGGTTTTCAGTCTCCATGTCGCGGATCATCCCGTGTCGGGAGCTGAACCGCATCCTGGCCAATGCGTACCACTGTATCCACCCGCGGGCCGGATACCTGTCGATACGCGCTTTCGCCGACAGTGTTACACACAGACACACCCTGAGGATTGAGCGGTTGATCGCCCGGTCTTCACAATGCCCACCATCGCCGCCATCGCGGCACCGAGAGTGAAGCCACCACGTGATCCGCCGCCTGTTGCCCGCAACCCGCCGGGGCCGCCTGATGCTGGCCGCCCTGCTCGTCCTGATCGCTGCCGTGGCCGCCTGGTGGCTGCTGCGCAAGCCGGCCGCTCCGGCCCTGGCCACCACCCCCGTAGGCCGTGGCGACATCGAACAGACCGTTGAGGCGACCGGCGTGATCGACGCCTACAAGCTGGTCAGCGTAGGTGCGCAGGCCTCCGGCCAGATCAAATCGCTGAAGGTGCAGCTGGGCGATACGGTGAAGGAAGGCGACCTGATCGCCGAGATCGACGCCACCACCCAGCAGAACCAGGTACTCAACGCACAGGCCTCGCTGGACCAGGTGATCGCGCAGCGGGCGGTGCAGCAGGCGACACTGCGCCAGGCCGAGCTGGAATTCGCACGCCAGCAGCAGATGCTGGCCGCCGAGGCCACCTCCCGCCAGGAGTACGATGCCGCCGAAGCACAGCTGAAAACCGCGCGCGCCCAGCTGCAGTCCTACGAGGCACAGATCAAGGGTCGCGAAACCGAGCTGGGTACCGCCCGGGCCAACCTGGCCTACACCCGGATCACCGCGCCGATGGACGGCACCGTGGTCGCCGTGGTGGCCGAGGAAGGCCGCACGGTGAACGCCAACCAGACCGCGCCGACCATCGTCATGCTGGCGCGCCTGGACGTGGTGACGGTCAATGCCGAGGTGTCCGAGGCGGACGTTGTGAAGATCAAGGCCGGCATGCCGGTGTACTTCACGACGCTGGGCGACCCGGACCGGAAGTATCACGCCACGCTGCGGCAGATCAATCCGGCACCGGCATCGATTGCCAATGAAAGCTCGTCCAGCTCCAGCAGCTCTTCCAGTTCCAGCTCCAGCAGCGCGGTGTACTACAACGCCCTGTTCGACGTGGAGAACCCGGACGGCACCCTGCGCATCGACATGACCGCGCAGGTGTCGGTCCTGCTCAAGCAGGCCAAGGGCGTGCTGATGGTACCGGCGGTGGCACTGGGGCCGAAGACCCGCGACGGCGAGCGCGTGGTACGGGTGGTGGATGATCGGGGCCAGCCACAACCGCGCAAGGTCAAGGTCGGCATCAACAACGGTGCATCGGCTGAAATCCTCTCAGGCCTGCAGGAGGGCGAACGCGTGGTGGTCGGCGAGGCCAGCGCCGCGGCAGCGTCTGCGGGCGGCGGCAACCGGGGAGGCATGCAGATGCGCGTCGGCGGCCCGGGCATGGGCCCGCGCCGATGAGCACGACGGCGCCGTTGCTGCGCCTGCGTGACCTGCGACGCGAGTTCCCGGCCGGCGACGACGTCATTGCCGTGCTGCGCGACGTCAACCTGGACATCCACGCCGGCGAAATGGTCGCCATCGTCGGCCAGTCCGGTTCGGGCAAGTCCACCCTGATGAACATCCTCGGCTGCCTGGATCGCCCCACCCGGGGCAGCTACCAGGTGGCCGGCCGCGAAACCGGCCGGATGCAGCCGGACGAGCTGGCCGAACTGCGGCGCGGGCATTTCGGCTTCATCTTCCAGCGCTACCACCTGCTCGGTGACCTGGATGCACGCGGCAACGTGGAAGTGCCGGCGGTATACGCGGGCAGCCCCGGCCCGGTACGCAACGCGCGGGCCGAGCAGCTGCTGCAACGGCTCGGCCTGGGCGACCGCATGCATCACAAGCCGGGCCAGCTGTCCGGTGGCCAGCAGCAGCGTGTGTCGATCGCGCGTGCATTGATGAACGGCGGGGAGGTGATCCTGGCCGATGAACCCACCGGCGCCCTGGATACGAAATCCGGCGAAGAGGTGATGGCAATCCTGGGCGAGCTGCATGCCGAGGGACATACCATCATCATCGTCACCCACGACATGAGCGTGGCCGAGCATGCCCAGCGCATCATCGAGATCCGCGATGGCGAGATCATCGCCGACCGCGCCAATCCTGATGCGCCGTCCTACCGCGCGCGACGCGAGGCCAGCACCGGTGTTGCCCACGGCAACAGCTGGCGCGCAGCGCGCGACCGCTTCACCGAAGCGTTCCGCATGGCCCTGCTGGCGATGAACGCGCATCGCCTGCGCACGTTCCTGACCATGCTCGGCATCATCATCGGCATTGCTTCGGTGGTCTCGGTGGTCGCGCTCGGCAACGGCTCGCAGCAGCAGATCCTGCAGAACATCAGCGCGCTGGGAACCAACACCATCGATGTGTATCCCGGCCGCGGTTTCGGCGACATGCGCTCTGCACGCGTACAGACGCTCAAGGCCAGCGATGCCGATGCGCTCTCACGGCAGAGCTACGTGGACAGCGCCACGCCCAGCGTGTCGACCTCGGTCACCGCGCGTTACCGCAACCAGTCCTCCACCGCCCAGGTCAGCGGCGTTGGCGAGCAGTTCTTCCGGGTGAAGGGCGTGACCCTGCTCAGTGGCAGCTTTTTCGATGCCGATGCGGTGCGAGGGCTGGCCCAGGTCGCGATCATCGACGAGAACACCCAGACCCAGTTCTTCCCCGGCGTCGATCCTGTCGGCCAGGTCATCCTGCTCGGCAACGTGCCGGTGCGGGTGGTCGGTGTCGCCAAACGGCAGAGCTTCGGCTTTGGTGGCAGCACCAGTCTCAGCATCTGGGTGCCGTACACGACCGTGATGTCACGCATGCTGGGCCAGAGTCAGGTCTCCAGCATCACCGTGCGCGTGGATGACGCCACGCCGATGGACGCCGCGCAGGAGGCGATCACCCGCCTGCTGACGATGCGCCATGGTACCGAGGATTTCTTCCTCAGCAACAGCGCCGAAATCCGCGAGACCATCGAGCAGACCACACGCACGATGACCCTGCTGATCGGCGCGATCGCCGCCATCGCACTGCTGGTCGGTGGCATCGGCGTGATGAACATCATGCTGGTCTCGGTCACCGAGCGGACCCGCGAGATCGGTGTGCGCATGGCCGTGGGTGCCCGGCAGAGTGACATCCGCCAGCAGTTCCTGATCGAGGCGGTGCTGGTGTGCCTGCTCGGTGGCCTGCTCGGCGTCGGCCTGGCGCTGCTGCTGGGCTCGATGATCGGACGTTTCGCCAGCGACTTCCAGGTGCTGTTCTCCACCGCTTCGATCATCGCCGCATTTGCCTGCTCCACCCTGATCGGCGTGGGCTTCGGCTTCCTTCCCGCGCGCAATGCCGCGCAGCTCGACCCGGTGGAGGCCCTGGCCCGCGAATGAAGACGATGCCCATGCTCCCCTTTCCTGCTCCCTCGCGCCTGCTGCTGGCCGGCGCCGTACTGATTGCCCTGTCCGGCTGTGCCTCGGTCGGCCGTTATCCGGTTGCCGATCCCGACGTGGCTGCTGCTTATGGGCGTGGCGATGCCGCACTCAACGCACCGGTGGACGCTCCACGCAGCAGCCTGGATACGCCTGCCCGCGACATCCGCGAGGATGTCTGGTGGAGCGGTTTCGGCGATGAACGTCTGGACCGGCTGGTAGCCCGGGCGCTGGCCGCCAACAGTGACCTTGCCGCCGCCGGCCTGGCCGTGCAGCGTTCCCGCCTGCAGGCCGGGCTCGCCAGCAACGCGCTTTGGCCACAGCCGTCCTCGTCGGGCGTCAGTGGCAGCGGCAGCCGTGCCACCGACCAGGCCGACGACTGGCGCCGCAGCTATTCCACCGGCGTTTCGCTGGCCTGGGAAGTCGATCTGTGGGGCCGGCTGAGGACCCAGCGCGACATCGCACGCTGGGAGGCTGAAGCCACCGAGGAAGATCGACAGAACACCGCCCTGCTGGTGATCGGCGATGCCATCAGCCAGTACTGGGCGTTGGCGTACCTCAACCAGTCGATCAGCACCGGCCAGGCCAACCTGGAGCGACTGGAACGCACCCGCGAACTGGTCCAGGCCCGTTTCGATGCCGGTGCGGTTTCGCGCCTGGAAGTACGCCAGGCCCTGCAGAACCTGCAGTCGCAGCGCGCTGCGCAGAGTGCGCTGGAACAGCAGCGCGTGGAAGTGCGCAATGCGCTGACCGTGCTGCTCGACGGCACCCCGTGGCCCCAACAGGACGAGCCGCAGAACCTGCAGCAGGCACGCAGCCCTGCCATCGCTGAAGGCCTGCCGGCGGACCTGCTCGCTCGCCGTCCCGACCTGCGCGCGGCCGAGCTGCGGCTGCGCAACAGCCTGAAGACGATCAAGGTCACCGCCACCCAGTACTACCCTGCGTTGAGCCTGACCGGCAGCCTCGGTTCCAGCGCGACCTCGCTGGGCGATGTCCTGCGCAATCCGGTGGCCACGCTCGGTGCCGGCCTGTCCCTGCCCTTCCTCAACCTGCAGCGCGCACAGCTGGATACCGACGTGGCCGGTACCAACTACCAGATCGCCGCGACCGGGTTCCGCAAGACGCTGTACACCGCCCTGTCGGAAGTGGACAACGCGCTGTCGGCACGCGAGCAGCTGGCGCGCCAGGTGGCGGCGTCGCAGGCCTCGTATGACGAGGCGGTGGAAGTGGAACGCATGCAGGAAGTGCGCTACCGCGTGGGTGCCACCGACCTGCGGACCTGGCTGGAAGCCCAGCAGACCCGGCGCGATGCGGAGTTGTCACTGGCCCGCGTCCGGCAGAGCCAGTTGACCAACGATGTGACGCTGTTCAAGGCGCTGGGCGGCAGCGCGGGGTAGCGCCGGGCCATGCCCGGCGGCGTGGAGCGCGGCTTGCCATGAGCGTGGTCGGACTGGATCCGCCGGGCATGGCCCGGCGCTACCACGGGACGATCAGCCGCGCTGGCGCACGGCCTCGAACAGGCTGACACCCGCGGCGACCGATACGTTCAGGCTCTCGATCTCGCCCGGCATCGGGATCTTGACCAGTCCATCGCAATTCTCGCGGGTCAGGCGGCGCAGGCCGTCGGCTTCACCGCCCAGCACCAGGGCGATGTTGCCCTTCAGGTCCAGATCGTACAGCGACGCGGTCGCTTCACCGGCCAGGCCGTAGATCCACACGCCCTGCTTCTGCAGATCCTTCAGGCAGCGCGACAGGTTGGTCACGGCCACCACCGGGATACGGTCGGCGGCGCCGGCCGAGGTCTTGCGCACGGTGGCATTCACCGTCGCCGACTTGTCCTTGGGAATGATCACCGCAGTGGCACCGGCCGCCGCGGCCGAACGCAGGCAGGCGCCCAGGTTGTGCGGGTCCTGTACCTCATCCAGCACCAGCAGCAGCGCCCTGCCTTCAGCGGCAGTGACCAGGCCTTCCAGTTCATTCTCGCTGTAGGTGCGCGCAGCGGCATAGCGCGCGGCCACGCCCTGGTGGCGGACCGCACCGCCAACGCCGTCCAGCGCCTGCGCGGTGACCCGGCGGACATCGATGCCCTTGCGGCGCGCGTTCTCTTCGATTTCGGTCAGGCGCGGATTCTTCGCACCGGCCTCGACCAGCACTTCGCGGACGTTCTCGGCGTCGTTCTCGATGGAGGAGGCGACGGCGTTGACGCCGACGATCCACTGGCTGTTCTTGCTCATGCGGGCGGGACCGGAAAGGGGGTGGCTATGGTAGAGCATCGGCGACGGCCGCGCTTCGCGCTCGCCGGGCAGGGCCCGGCGCTCCCCCGCCGTTCACCCTTCGGCTGAACGGCTGCGCGGCGGCCAGTGTGGCGTGTCGTGGTCGGGATGCTGGTGGGAAACGATCGCAGCCAGGAAGTCCAGCGCCGCCACGTCCTCCTCCGTCCGCCGTGCCGGCAGGCTGCCCAGGGCGTCGACGAAGGGCAGCTTGCGCTCGACACCGTACTGGATCGTCGGCGGCAACCGTTCCGGCTGATCAAACGCCCCCGCCGCCACGGCCATGCCGTCGGGGGCTTCATAGGTCAGCGGCGTGCCGCAGTCGCCGCAGAAACCGCGCCGGACCAGATTGGAGGACTGGAAATAGCGCGGCTGGCCGCGGGTCCAGCTGAACTGCACGCCGCGCACCGAGACCAAAGGCGCGTAATACGCGCCAAAGGCCTTCTGGCACATCCGGCAGTGGCAGATCGAACTGTCGGACAGCTCACCGCGCACCTGGAAGCGGATGGCACCGCACTGGCAGCCGCCGCTGTACTCGGGTTGGCCCTGCATGCTGCTTTCCTCCGGAACGGGCTCTACGGATCAGTACTTCTCTTTCCTGCGCTTGGTCGGTTTGCCGCGTTCGGGCAGCGGCGACAGTCCTGCCTCTTCTTCCTCGCCCTTGTGTTCGACCAGCCGGAAGTCGATCTTGCGCTCTTCCATGCTGGCCTTCAGTACGAGGATGCGCACGCGGTCACCCAGCCGGTAGCTGCTGCCACGACGTTCTCCGGTCAGTGTCTTGCGGGTCGCATCGAACTTGTAATAATCCTGCGGCAGCTGGGTGACATGGACCAGGCCCTGCACCTTGGAATCGTCCAGTTCCACGAACAGACCGAAGCTGGTCACGCCACTGATCACGCCATCGAACTGACCGCCGACATGCTTCTCCATCCACGCGGCCCGGTAACGCTCGTCGACCTCGCGTTCGGCCTCGTCAGCGCGGCGCTCGCGCTCGGAGCACTGCAGCGCCAGCGCTGCCATCTCGCGTGCGGTGTAGGTGAACTTGTCCAGCGGCTTGCCCGACAACGCATGCTTGATCGCGCGATGCACCAGCAGATCGGGATAGCGGCGGATCGGCGAAGTGAAGTGCGCGTACGCCTCCAGCGCGAGCCCGAAGTGACCGTGGTTGTCCGGACTGTAGACGGCCAGGCTCTGGCTGCGCAGCAGCACCGACTCCAGCAGGGTGGCATCGGGACGGTCGCGGATCTTCTTCAACAGCTTGGTGTAGTCACCGGGGCGCACCTTCGACCACGGCGGCAGACTCAGCTTGAACTCCTTGAGGAATTCCAGCAGGTCGGCGTACTTGGTCTCCGGCGGCTTCTCGTGGACGCGGTACGGCGCCGGCACATGGTGCGACAGCAGGTACTTCGCCGCCTCCACGTTGGCGGCGATCATGCATTCCTCGATCAGCTTGTGCGCGTCGTTGCGCACCAGCATGCCGGCCTGGGTGACTTCGCCACGGTTGTCCAGCACGAAGCGCACTTCGCTGCTCTCGAACTCGATGGCCCCCCGCTTGGCACGTGCCTTGGCCAGCACCTTGTACAGCTGGTGCAGGCGCTGCACCTGGGGCAGCAGATCGCCGATGACGGCCTTTGCGCCGGCATCGTCCTCGCCCACGGCCTGCCACACCTGGGTGTAGGTCAGGCGTGCGTGCGAATTCATCACCGCTTCGTAGAAGCGCGAGTGGACGACCTGGCCATCGCGGTCGATCTGCATGTCGCAGACGAAGCACATGCGGTCGACCTTGGGCATCAGCGAGCAGATACCGTTGGACAGGGTCTCCGGCAGCATCGGTACGACGAAGCCCGGGAAGTACACCGAGGTAGCGCGCTTCTGCGCCTCCTCATCCAGCGGCGTGCCCGGACGCACATAGTTGGAGACATCGGCGATGGCCACCACCAGACGGAATCCCTCCGCGTTCGGCTCGCAATACACCGCATCGTCGAAGTCCTTGGCATCCTCGCCATCGATGGTCACCAGCGGCGTGCGACGCAGGTCGACGCGGTCGCCGATCATCGCCGGATCGACCACCAGCGGCACCGCGGCGGCCTCGTCCAGCACCTCCTGCGGAAACTCGAACGGCAGCTCGTGGCCGTGGATGGCGGTCTCCACCACCAGCGAGGCGGTCAGCTTGTCACCCAGTACCGCGATGATGCGGCCGATCGGCGGACGGCGGCTGTCCGGCGCCTGCGTCAGCTCGCAGACCACCAGCTGGCCATCACGCGCACCTCCGGTCTGATCAGGCGGCACCTGCACGTTGCGCTGCACGCGCTTGTCATCAGGCACCACGTAGTTGATGCCCATCTCGATGCTGAAGCGACCGATCAGGCGGGTCATGCCGCGCTCGAGCACGCGGGCGATGCTGCCTTCGCGGCGGCCGCGATGATCGATGCCGGTGACACGCGCCAGCACCTTGTCGCCGTGCATCACCTTGCGCATTTCATAGGGCGGCAGGAAGAGGTCGTCGCCGCCCTCGACCGGGCGCAGGAACCCGAATCCTTCCGGATTGGCGATCACCACACCGGTGACCAGGCTCAGCGCCTGCACCGGCGCGAAACCTCCACGGCGGTTCTGCACCAGCTGGCCATCGCGGACCATCGCACCCAGCCGGCGCGACAGCGCTTCGGCCCGGTCCGGCGCGGTCAGGCCCAGGCGGGCACCCAGTTCCTCGGCAGTCTGCGGCCCTTCGCAGCGCTCCAGCAGGGCCAGAATGGCCTCGCGGCTGGCGATGGGCTGTTCGTACTTCTCGGCTTCGCGGGACGCGTAGGGATCCTCGATCACCTTGCCGGCCGGCGGCAGCTTGCGGACCGGCGCCCGTCCCGGGGCGTCGCCGCCACGGCCCGGGCGACCGCGCGGCGGTGCGCCGCCCCCCCCCAGCTCCGGGAACCAGCCCGGCAGTGGCTTGCCCGGCTGGGAGGTACGGGCTGCACCCGTCTTGGCGCCCTTCTTCGGGGCCTGGCTGCGGGACTTGCTCCCGCCCTTGCTTGGTTTTTTGGTAGTCATCGCCGTCCATGGTAGCCGCTGACGGCGTGCAGAACCGGTCAGCGACCCGCTTGCAGGCGCCACGTGAAAAAACTCCGCGAAGTCGTTGACAGCCTGCGGATTCATCTTCACAATTGCGCCTCTGGAACGCCCAGGTGGCGGAATTGGTAGACGCACTAGTTTCAGGTACTAGCGGGTAAAACCGTGGAGGTTCGAGTCCTCTCCTGGGCACCAACGAAAAATCTCCTCGCCTCGGCGGGGATTTTTTTTGCCCGCGTTTCCTGCCGTCGTTCCGCAGCGTGGCCGGGCGTTCACAAGGGTGTTGACACCCCCGTCACGGCACCCCATAATCTCGCTCCTCGACGCCCAGGTGGCGGAATTGGTAGACGCACTAGTTTCAGGTACTAGCGGGTAAAACCGTGGAGGTTCGAGTCCTCTCCTGGGCACCACGTCGAGACTGAGAAAAACCCGCGAAAGCGGGTTTTTTCATGTCCGGGCGCCAGCCAACGGGATCAGAACAGCGGTCGCAGCACCAGCTCCAGGCCCAGCAGCAGCAGGAAGCCCAGGAAGCACACGCGGAACACCCGCGCACTGATCCGCTGCCGGATCACCTGCCCCAGCCACATGCCCGCCAGCGCCGGCAACACCGCCAGCGCGCTCAATCCCAGCTGCTGCACACCGAATGCGCCGTGCAGCACCAGCCCACCCGTCAACGAGAGGGTCGACACCGTGAACGCCAGGCCCAGCGCCTGCACCAGTTCTTCGCGCTGCAGCCCCAGCGACTGCAGGTACGGCACCGCCGGCATCACGAACACACCGGTCGCCCCGGTCACCACGCCGGACAACGCCCCCACCAGCGGCCCCAGCCAACGCTCACGCCGCTGCGGCACACGGAACACCGGCGCAACCAAGGCATACAGCGCATACACCACCAGCGCCACGCCCAGCGCCACCCGCGACCAGGTGCGGTCCACCCGCACCAGCAACGTCGCCGCGCCCAGGGTCACCACCACCACGGCCAGCATCATCGGCCACAGGCGTCGCATGATCGGTCCCAGTGATGGGCCGACCAGCAGTTGCCAGGCGTTGGTGACGAAGGTCGGAATGAACAGCATCGACGCCGCCGCCACCGGCGACAGCGCCCCTCCCAGCAGGCCCATCGCCACGGTCGGCAGGCCCATGCCGGTCACGCCCTTGACCACCCCCGCCAGCATGAACACGGCAACCAGCAGACCATAGAAGAATGTCGTCTCGCTCATGCCGTCATTGGAACCGGCGCGCCTTCCGCGCACAATGCGGCTTATGCGCCACACCCTTCGGCTGACCCGAAGGCAGGCGGCACGCAACGAGGGCCGTGACATGCGGATGGACATCGCCGACCTGCGCCTGTTCCTGGCCGTGGCCGACGCCGGCAGCATCACCGCAGGCGCCGCGCAGGCAAACCTGGCGCTGGGCTCTGCCAGCGAACGCCTGCGGGCGATCGAGAACGACGCGGGCACCGCGCTGCTGGTGCGTCACCCGCGCGGCGTGAGCCTGACCGAAGCCGGTGCCGCCCTCGCCCACCACGCGCGCCAGATCCTGCATCAACAGGCACAGCTGCGTGGCGAACTGCAGGCCTTCGCGAAGGGCGCGCGCGGCACCCTGCACCTGTATGCCAACACCGCCGCACTGACCAGCTACCTGCCTTCCCGGTTGGCTCCCTGGCTGGCCGAACGCCCACGCCTGCACGTCGAACTGCACGAACGCACCAGCCCTGAAGTGGTCCGCGCCCTGACCGCTGGCCAGGCCGAAGCGGGAATCATCAGTGATGCGGTCGAGGCAACCGGCCTGCAACGCCATGTCGTTGCCGAGGATCCCCTGGTGATGCTGCTGCCCGCAGGCCATCGTTTCGCGGCCCGTCGCACGCTGGCCTTCGCCGATGTGGTCAGCGAAACCTTCGTCGCGCTGGCCGATGGCAATGCGCTGCAGACCTACATCGAAACGCAGGCACGCGACATCGGCCATCGATTGGACGTGCGCATCCGCATGAAGACCTTCGAAGGCGTGTGCATCATGGTGGGTCACGGCATCGGCGTAGGTATCGTGCCGCGCACCATCGCCCGCCAGCACCGCCGCGCGACACAGGCGCTGGCAGTGCCCCTCGCGGATGCGTGGGCACAGCGCCGCCTGTGTGCCTGCTTCGCCGACTGGACACGGCTGTCGACAGCGATGCGCAGCCTGCTGCTGCACCTCGGCGTGGAAGCGGAGAAAAAAGCATGAAATGGTGTTGACACATCCGATGCCGTACCGCAGAATTCCCCTCCTGAGTCGCCCAGGTGGCGGAATTGGTAGACGCACTAGTTTCAGGTACTAGCGGGTAAAACCGTGGAGGTTCGAGTCCTCTCCTGGGCACCACGACTCATGATGATGAAACCCGCGAAAGCGGGTTTTTTCGTTTCCGGAATCCGCAGCGTCAACGCAATGGCGACGCCTTCCGCGCGTTGCGCGAACGCCGCCTGGCAGAACTCACCACAGACAAAAACCCCGCCTTGCGGCGGGGTCGACATACAGCGCCGTGTTTGCGGGCAGTTTCAGTGCCCGCCACCGGCCGCTGCACCGGCACCGGCACCGAACGGCGGCTTGGCCAGCCACAGGAAGGTGATGATGGCCAGGAAGATCCAGCCCAGCAGGAAGAAGATGTCGTTGAAGCCCATCTGCGATGCCTGGTGGTTGATCATGGTGTTGAGCACCGCTGCACCATGCTGCAGGTCACCCTGCCCCATCGCCGCAACCTGGTCCTGCATGCCCGGCTGATAGGCCGAAATGTGTTCGGTCAGATCGGCGTGGTGCACCTGCGTGCGACGTGCCCACAGCCAGGTGGTCAGCGATGCTGCAAAGCTGCCGCCCAGCGTGCGCAGGAACGTGGCCAGGCCCGAACCCGCGGCAATTTCGCGACCATCCAGATCCGACAGCAGGATCTGCAGCACCGGCATGAAGAACAGCGCCACGCCGATGCCCATGATCAGCTGCACGCCGGCCACGTGCTGGAAGTCCACCTGCAGATTGAAGCCCGAGCGCAGGAAGCTGGTCATCGACAGGAACACGAAGGCGATGGTCGCCAGCATGCGCATGTCGAAGCGCGAGGCATACTTGCCCACGAACGGCGTCATGATCACCGGCAGCACGCCGATCGGCGCCGTCGCCAGGCCTGCCCAGATCGCCGTGTACCCCATGTCGCGCTGCAGCCACTGCGGAATCAGCAGGGCCACGCTGAAGAATGCGGCATAGGCCACCACCATCGCCAGCGTGCCGGCGCGGAAGTTGCGGTGGCGGAACAGCTTCAGGTCGACGATCGGGTCCTTGTCGGTCAGTTCCCAGATCAGGAACACCGTCAGCGCCACGACCGCCACGCAGGCCAGCACCACGATCCGGGTGGAGGAGAACCAGTCCTCGTCGTTGCCCAGGTCGAGCACCAGCTGCAGTGCGCCGACGCCGATCACCAGCGTGATCAGGCCGACGTAGTCCATCTTCGGCTTCTCCACGTGTTCCGGACGGCCCTTCAGCTGGTTGCCCACCACCAGCGCGGCGAAGATGCCCAGGGGCACGTTGATCAGGAAGATCCATTCCCAGCTGTAGTTGTCCGTGATCCAGCCCCCGAGGATCGGCCCGCAGATCGGCGCGACCACGGTGATCATCGCCAGCAGCGCCAACGCCTGCCCGCGTTTCTCGCGTGGATAGATCGAGACCAGCAACGACTGCGTGATCGGATACATCGGGCCGGCCACGAAGCCCTGCAGGGCGCGCGACACCACCAGCATGCCCATGCTCTGCGCCAGGCCACACAACAGCGAGGTGATGACGAAGGCCAGCGTGGCCCAGACGAACAGCTTGCGCTCGCCGAAACGGCGGCTGAGCCAGCCGGTCAGCGGCAGTGCGATGGCCGTGCTGACCGCGAACGAAGTGATGACCCACGTCGCCTGCTGCGAACTGGCGCCGAGATTGCCGGCGATGGTCGGCAGCGAGACGTTGGCGATGGTGGTGTCGAGCACCTGCATGAAGGAGGCCATCGCCAGGCCCACGGTGCACAGGGCCACGCTCGGCGGCAGGAACCCGGCGGCCGCACCCGGCGCCGCCGGTGCGCCCGGGCTTCCGGGCGCGGCTGGAGCTTGGGCGGACATGGCGACCTCAGCCCACCTTCGACTGCTGCGGCACGTTGCCCTGGATGATCGAGTGGATCACCTCGTCGGCATCATGCAGCTGCTTGGCATAGACGTCGGTGTCGAACACCGTGCCCTTGGCCGGGGCGCTCGGCAGCACCTCGCCCTTCTGGTCGCGCAGGCTCACCTCGGCCTTCATCGACAGGCCGATACGCAACGGATGTTCGGCAAGCTGCTTGGCATCGATGGCGATGCGCACCGGAACGCGCTGCACGATCTTGATCCAGTTGCCGCTGGCGTTCTGCGCCGGCAGCAGCGAGAACGCCGAGCCGGTCCCCAGACCCAGGCTCTGCACGCGGCCCTTGTACTTCACATCGCCGGCGTACAGGTCAGACTTCAGCTCCACTTCCTGGCCCAGGCGCATGTGGCGCAGCTGGGTTTCCTTGAAGTTGGCCTCGACCCACATCTGCTCGGTCGGCACCACGGCCATCAGTGCGGCACCCGGCTGCACACGCTGGCCCACCTGCACCGAGCGACGGGCCACATAACCGGTGACCGGCGCGACGATGCCGGCGCGGGCATTGTTGAGGTAGGCCTGGCGCAGCTGCGCGGCGGCCGCCTGCACGTCGGGCTGGGTGGCGATCACCGTATCGTCGACCAGCGCACGGTTGCGCTCGACGGTCTCGCGCGAACCGGCCACCGCTGCTTCCGCCGCCGCCAGCTCATCGCGGGCATGGGCGAGTTCTTCGTTGGAGATGGCACCGGTGGCGGCCAGATCCCTGCGGCGTGCGAAGTCCTCGCGCACGCGCTTCAGGGTCACCTGACGGGCATTCAGGTCTGCCTGCGCGCCTTCCACGCTGCGATACAGGCCACGGGTCTGGCGAACGGTCTTGGCCAGGTTGGCTTCAGCCTGCTGCAGGGCCACGGATGTATCGGCCGGGTCCAGCTGCACCAGCAGCTGGCCACGCTCCACGCGCATGCCGTCATCGGCATTGATGGCGACCACGGTGCCTGCCACCAGCGGGGTGATCTGTACGAGGTTGCCCTGCACGTAGGCATCGTCGGTTTCTTCGAACCAACGGCCGAACATGAAATACCACAGCGCCAGTGCGGCAAGCAGCAGCACGACGATGACGAACAGGCCCCGCAGCAGGTTGCTGCGGCGGTTGGAGGCGGCCGGGGCCGCAGTGTCTTGGGTCTGGCTCATGGCGGGGATCTTCAGGAATGCGAGGAATCGGAATGGGAGGCAAGCGGCGCGCGATCGGCATCACTGGGCTGGAAGCCCCCGCCCAGCGCTTTGCTCAGGCGCACCGAGGTCTGCACCTGCTGCGACTGCAGGCTGGCCAGCTGCTGTTGTGACTGCAGCAGGGTGGACTGTGCGGACAGCACATCCAGGTAGCTGCCGATGCCGGCGCGGTAACGCTGCCCGGCCAGGTCGAACGCTGCACGCGCCGTGTCCACGGCCTGCTGCTGCGACTGCGCCTGCTGCGCCAGCGAGCGCACCGCATTGACCTGGTCGGCCACGTCGCGCAGTGCGTCAAGCACCGCCTGGTTGTAATTGGCCACCGCCAGGTCGTACTGCGCATCGGTGTCGGCCAGGTTGGCGCGCAGCTTGCCGCCTTCGAAGATCGGCAGGCTCAGCGCCGGGCCGATGTAGGCGAAGGTGGAACTGCTCTGCAGCAGATCGCCGACATTCGGCGCCACCACGCCGGCCAGCGCGGTCAGGTTGAGGCTCGGGTAGAACTTCGTCCTGGCGACCTTGATCTGCTTGTTGGCCGCTTCCACGCGCCAGCGTGCGGCGACGATGTCAGGACGACGGCCGAGCAGCTCGCTGGGCAGCACGCCTGGCAGCTGCAGGGCCGTCGGATTCAACGGCTGCGGACGCTCGATCGTCAGGCCACGGTCGGGGCCCTTGCCGACCAGGGCGGCCAATGCGGTGCGGGCGGCGTCGATGCGTTGCTGCGCGGCCTGCACCTGCTGTTGCGCGGCGGGCACGCGGGCTTCGGCCTGGCGCACCTGCAGATCGCTGTCGATGCCAGCGCGGCGACGCTGCCGGGTCAGTTCCAGCGACTTCTGCGACCGCGTCAGTTCTTCCTCGGCGACATCGTCGAGCTGCCACGCGTAAGCAAGGTCCGCATAGGCCTGGGCGATGCCGGTGGACAGATTCAGGCGTGCGGCCTGGGCCTCCACGGTGGCGGCATGCGCGCCATCCACGGCCGCTTCCCAGGCGGCGCGCTTGCCGCCCCACAGGTCGATGCCGTAGCTGAAGTCGAAAGCGACCTGGCTGCTGCCTGCGTAGTGGCCACCGATCTCGTCGCCGGCCATCGACTCGGGCAGGCGAAGCCCGGTATAGCCGCCGGAAACGGAGAGACTGGGCAGGCGGTCAGCGCGTGCGGTACCGACCTTGGCCTGCGCCTGGCGCAGACGTGCGTCGGCGGCGTCCAGGCTCGGATGACCGGCCAGGCCTTCGGCGATCAGCGCGTCCAGCTGCGCATCGCCCAATGCCTTCCACCAGTCCTGTGCGGGGAAGCCGGTGGCACTGAGATCGGTGTCGGCCAGGGTGCGCTCGCTGTGCAGGCTGTCCACATCGAGCAGGCGGGCCTGCGGTTCGAGGCCGCGGCTGCTGGCACAGGCGGCCAGCGCCAGCGCCAGCGCCGACAGCAGCAGCGCGCGCCCGGACCGGCGGAATGAGGAATGCGGGATCGGGTTCATGGGGTCGTCAGGGAATCGCGGATTCGGGTCAGGAGGGACAACAGCAGCGTGCGCTCGTCGGCGGACAGATCGCGCAGGGCGTAATCCATCACCGCGTCGCCGCGCAGCTTCAAGCGCGCCCACAGTGCGCGGCCTTCATCGGTCAGCACGATCTGCAGCGCACGGCGGTCCTGCGCATGTGCCTCGCGGCGAACGCAGCCCAGGGCTTCGAGCTTGTCCAGCAGGCGGGTGACGGCACTGGGTACCTGGTCGATGGCCTGGGCCAGTTCGTTGGCGGTACAGGGGGCCATGTTCGAGAGCACCTTCAACCCGATGTAGTGGGTGAAGCCGATGCCCAGGTCTTCTTCGGCCATGGACGCGTCAAGCTGGCGGACCAGGCCGTCGCGCACCTGGCGCAGCAGCAGGCCGAAGCTGGGGGGAGTGGTTGCAGGACAGATCATGGGAGTGCATTCTCTTCCAAAAAAAATATTTCTCAATGGAAATATTCGATCTGGCATCGAATGCTGTGTTGCAGCAGCGGGCTGGATCAGTGAAGGCGCCTACCTTAATGGCGCCCCAGGATGGCCCGGTAGTACCATCAGGCCAATGAATGACACATTCCAGCCATCGGACAGGATGAACAAGGGGGACATCGCCCCGGCCCGGCAGTTGCTGCGCAACGAGGCGCTGGACTGGTTCGAGCGCAACGATGGCCCGCCGGTCGTCGGCTTCCGCTTCGACAGTCCGCAGGGGCTCGCCCGTGAAGTCGACTGGCACCATCACCAGCGTGCGCAGCTGATCTGCGTCGAACGCGGCCTGCTGACCACCCGCACCTCGCATGGAACGTGGTCGCTGGCGCCCGGTTCGGCCGGCTGGATGCCGCCCTTGGAACCTCACACGGTCGCTCTGGACGGCCCGCTGCGTGGCTGGGGCATGGCGCTGGCCGCGCCCGCCTGCACTGCCCTTCCCGCCGCCCCCTGCGTGCTGGGCCTGTCCAGGCTGGCGCAGGCACTGGCGGACCGGATCTGCAGCTGGTCGCTCGACCAGGTCGCCACGCCCGAGCACCAGCACATCATCGAGGTTCTGCTGGATGAGATCCGCACCGCACCGCGCCAGCGCATGCACCTGCCGATGCCGCACGATCGGCGCCTGCTGAAGATCGCCTCGCAGCTGCTGGCCGATCCCTCCGACGAGCGCAGCCTGGCCGAATGGGCGCATTGGGCCGGGCTTTCGCCGCGCAGCCTGACCCGCCACTTCCGCGACGAGACCACGCTGAGCTTCGCGCAGTGGCGCCAGCAGGCCCGTCTGTCCGAAGCGCTGCGGCAGCTGACCGATGGCCGCAGCGTGGCCGATATCGCCCATGCGCTGGGCTTCAGCAGCGCCAGCGCCTTCGTCACCGTGTTCCGCCGCCATTTCGGCCTGCCGCCCGGGCGCTACCTGGCGCGGGCCGGGAATGGACTGGAAACCGGCCTGGACCCTGCGCGCGGCTTGGCATCCCCGGCCGCATCCGGATAATCACAGGATTGCGAGCGGCGACCGCCGTCGCCGCCTCCCGACATAGGTAACAACGCCGCATGACCGAACTTGCCCGCCCCGTGTTCCACGGATTCGAACAACTGCCGTTGCGCGAGTACGCCGAACGCGCCTACCTCGACTACTCGATGTACGTGGTCCTGGACCGCGCCCTGCCGTTCGTCGGCGACGGCCTGAAGCCGGTGCAGCGCCGCATCATCTATTCGATGAGCGAGCTGGGGCTGAATGCCGCGTCCAAGCCGAAGAAGTCCGCACGCACCGTCGGTGACGTCATCGGTAAATACCACCCGCACGGCGACAGCGCGTGCTACGAGGCGCTGGTGCTGATGGCCCAGCCGTTCTCCTACCGCTATCCGCTGATCGAGGGCCAGGGCAACTTCGGCTCCAGCGACGACCCGAAGTCGTTCGCGGCGATGCGCTACACCGAATCCAAGCTGACCCCCATCGCCGAAGTGCTGCTGGGCGAGCTGGGCCAGGGCACCACCGACTGGGCGCCCAACTTCGATGGCACGCTGCAGGAGCCGACGTGGATGCCGGCCCGCCTGCCGCACCTGCTGCTCAACGGCACCACCGGCATCGCCGTGGGCATGGCCACCGATGTGCCGCCGCACAACCTCAACGAGATCGTCAGCGCGCTGCTGCACCTGCTGGACGATCCGGATGCCACCGTGCGCGACCTGTGCGAGCACGTGAAAGGCCCGGACTATCCCTCCAGCGCCGAGATCATCACGGCCGCCAACGATCTGCGCACCCTGTACGAGACCGGCAACGGCAGCGTGCGTGCACGCGCGACGTTCAGCCGTGAAGCCGGCAACATCGTGGTCACCGCACTGCCGTTCCAGGTATCGCCCTCGAAGGTGATCGAGCAGATCGCCGCGCAGATGCGCGCCAAGAAGCTGCCGTGGCTGGAAGACATCCGCGATGAATCCGACCACGCCAATCCGGTGCGGGTGGTGCTGGTGCCGCGCTCGAACCGCGTCGATGCCGAGCAGCTGATGGGCCACCTGTTCGCCACCACCGACCTGGAGCGCAGCTACCGCGTCAACCTCAACGTGATCGGGCTGGACGGCCGTCCGCAGGTGAAGAACCTGAAGATGCTGCTCAGCGAATGGCTGACGTTCCGCAGCAACACCGTCACCCGCCGCCTGCAGCATCGCCTGCAGAAGGTCGAACGCCGCCTGCACCTGCTGGAAGGTCTGCTGGTGGCCTTCCTCAACCTGGACGAGGTGATCCATATCATCCGTACCGAGGACGAACCGAAGGCCGCACTGATCGCGCGCTTCGGCCTGTCCGAAGAACAGGCCGAGTACATCCTGGAGACCAAGCTGAAGCAGCTGGCCCGCCTGGAGGAAATGAAGATCCGCGGCGAGCAGGACGAGCTGGCCAAGGAACGCGAGAAGATCATCGGCATCCTCGACAGCAAGGCCAAGCTGAAGAAGCTGATCCGCGACGAGCTGCAGGCCGATGCGAAGAAGTTCGGCGACGAGCGCCGCTCGCCGCTGGTCCAGCGCCAGGCGGCGCAGGCCATCGACGAGACCGAACTGGTGCCGAGCGAGCCGATGACGGTGGTGCTGTCGCAGAAGGGCTGGATCCGCGCCGCCAAGGGTCATGACGTGGACGCGTCGGCCCTGTCCTATCGCGATGGCGATGCGCTGCAGGGCGCCGTGCGCGCGCGCAGCACCCAGCAGGTCGCATTCCTGGACAGCGAAGGCCGGGCCTATTCAACGGCGGTGCACACCCTGCCTTCTGCGCGGGGCAACGGCGAGCCGCTGACCGGCCGTTTCTCGCCGGCGCCCGGCACCAGCTTCGTCACCCTGGCCAGCGCCGAGCCGGACGCACGCTTCGTGCTCGCGTCCAGCCATGGCTACGGCTTCGTCACCCGCTTCGAGAACCTGATCGGCCGCAACAAGGCCGGCAAGGCGATGCTGAACCTGTCCGCCGGCTCGTCGGTGCTGCCGCCGGCGGTGGTCACCAATGTCGAGAGCGACCGCATCGTGGCGGTGACCAGCTCGGGCAACCTGCTGGCGATTCCGGCCAGCGATCTGCCCGAACTGGACAAGGGCAAGGGCAACAAGATCATCGAGATCCCCAAGGCCAAGCTGGCCACGGAACGCGTGGTCGCCATCGTGGCGATCGGGCCGGGGCAGACCCTGCAGGTGCGCGCCGGCCAGCGCACGATGGGCCTGAAGTTCAACGAGCTCGACGCCTACCTCGGCGCCCGGGCGACCCGTGGCCACCTGCTGCCGCGTGGCTGGCAGAAGGTCGAAGGCCTGTCAGTGGAATGACGCAGCGGGGGGGGGGGGGGGGGGGGGAGAAAGAAAAAAAAAGAAACCCCACCCCCCCACCCCCCCGGCCGCCGCCCGCCCCCCCGCCCCCCCCCCCCCCCCCAAAACAAACACAAAACCAACCAACCCAGGGGGGGGGGGGGGGGGGGGGTGGGGTTTTTTTTGGCCTTGGGTTTTTTTTGTGTGCGGGGGGGGGGCTTCTCCCACCCCCCCTTCCCCCCCCCCCCCCCCCCCCAGCTCTGCCCGCCGGGCATGGCCCGGCGCTACCGAAACGCAGCACCAGACACGAAAAAGCCGGGGCATTCCCCGGCTTTTTCGTTGTCGGCTGGCGGGCGGTGGAGCGGCTGGCGGGCGAAGGCTGGCGAGCGATGCTCCGGTGCTGGCGGGCGACGGTACCGGTTCAGTGCGCCGGGGCGCCGCTGCCGTCGATCTTGCTCAGCTGGTACAGCTCCAGGCCGATGCGCTTGATCAGGCCCAGCTGCTGCTCCAGCCACCAGGCGTGGTCCTCTTCGGTGTCCTTCAGCTGCGCCAGCAGGATGTCGCGGCTCACGTAGTCGCCCTTCTCTTCGCACAGCTTCATGCCGGCGGCGAGGTTGTTGCGCACGGCGTACTCGGTGTCCAGATCCTTCTGCAGCATCTCCTCCACCGTCGTACCCGGCTCGGTCAGGTGCGGGCGCATGTCAGGATCCCCGCCAAGGAACAGGATGCGGCGCAGCAGCGCGTCGGCATGCTGGGTCTCTTCCTCCATCTCGTGGTTCAGGCGCTCATACAGCGCGAACAGGCCCTGGTCCTCGTAACGGCGGGAGTGGATGAAGTACTGGTCACGCGCGGCAAGCTCGCCGCGCAGCAGTTCCTTCAGGCAGGCGATGACGTCCGGGTTGCCTTTCATGGGGGGCTCCTGTGAATCGATGCGGCATAGGGTGCCCCATTTCGGGATACGGTGATCTAATCGGAATCAGTCGCAGTTGCGCCTGCGGCTACAATCGGCCCCGGCGTTCGGAAAGGACCTGCAATGCGACGTACATGGCGTTGGCTGCTCGGCGTGCTGATCGCCACCCTGCTGGTGGTGGCCCTGGCAGCGTGGCTGCTGCTGCGCGGCAGCCTGGCCGATCTGGAAGGTGAACATGCCCTGCCCGGCCTAAGCGCAGCAGTCACTGTCGAGCGCGACGCGCTGGGCGTGGTCACCATCACCGCGGGCAGCCAGGCCGACGCCATGCGTGCGCTCGGCCGTGTCCACGCTCAGGAGCGCTACTTCGAGATGGACCTGATGCGGCGCAGCGCGGCCGGCGAACTGGCTGCGCTGTTCGGCCCGAAGGCCATCGAGGTGGACAAGCGCATGCGGGTTCATCGCCTGCGCGCGCGGACCGGAGCCCATCTGGAGGCCGCCCTGGGCAGCAACGCCGCGGCGGTGAACGCGTATGTCGATGGGGTCAACCAGGGCCTGGCCGATCTCTCCGTGCGCCCGTGGGCCTACCTGCTGCTGCGGCAGGCGCCGCAGCCGTGGACCGCCAGCGACAGCGTGCTGGCCGGGCTGGCCATGTACGCCGATCTGCAGGATCCGGGCAACCGGACTGAACTGGCGCTCAGCCGCATCCAGGCGGTGGTGCCACCGGCGCTGCATGCGCTGATCGCGCACCAGGGCAGCGAATGGGATGCGCCCCTGTTCGGCGAGCCGCGCGGCAATGCCCTGCTGCCCGATGCAGGGCAACTGGATCTGCGCACGCTGGCCGCCTCGCCCGCCTCCGTGCCGGTGGAAACCGGCGCAGTGGGCAGCAACAACTTCGCCGTGGCCGGCGCCCTCACTGCCGATGGCCGTGCGATCGTTGCCGACGACATGCACCTGGGCCTGCGTGCACCCGGCCTCTGGTTCCGCGTGCGCCTGCGCTATCCCGATCCGCAGGCGGCCGGTGGCCAGGTCGACATCAGCGGCTTCTCGCTGCCCGGTCTGCCAGCCGTCATCGTCGGCAGCAACGGGCATGTCGCCTGGGGGTTCACCAACAGCTACATCGACACCGCCGATTTCCGCAACGAACCGGCCACGGCCCCGGTGACGGTGCATGAAGAGCGCATCGCCGTGGCCGGCCAGGATGACGTGGTGTTCCCGGTGCGCGAGACCGCCTGGGGGCCGATCCTGCACACCCACGCCGATGGCAGCGGCGACGCACTGCGCTGGGTCGCACATCTGCCCGGCGCGGTGCGCCTGGATTTCGCCGACATGGCCCGCGCGGGCGACCTGGACCAGGCCCTGCGCGTGGCCGACCGCGCCGGCATTCCTGCACAGAACCTGGTGATCGGCGACCGCAGCGGGCGCATCGCCTGGCGTCTGATCGGCGCCCGTCCGGACCGTGGCCCCGGATGTGCGGCGGCCGGCTACGCGCCAGCGCGCAATGACGCCTGCGCACCCTGGTCGCTGCGCAGCGACGCTGCTCCCGCACTGATCGATCCCGCCAACCACCGTCTGTGGACCGCCAACGGCCGCGTGCTGGACGGCGCCTCACTGGCAGTGGCCGGCAATGGCGGCTACGACCTTGGCGCCCGCGCGCGGCAGATCCGCGACCTGCTGGCGGTCCAGGACCGTTTCGATGAGCACGACCTGCTGGCGATCCAGCTCGATGACCGCGCGGTAATGCTGCAACGCTGGTGGGCGCTGCTGCAGCAGATCACCGCACACAGCAGCGACCCTGCACTGCAGCGCCTGCATGCAGCCAATGCGCACTGGGAAGGACGGGCATCGGTGGACTCGGTGAGCTATCGCATCACCCGCGGCTTCCGTGGCAAGGTGCTCGATGCGGTGGAAGGTGCGCTGCTCGCGCCTGCCCGCGCACAGCTGGGCGCCGACTACCTGCCGCCGCGGCTGCCCGAGCTGGAAGGCGTGGTCTGGCCGATGCTGGAACAGCGCCCGGCACATCTGCTGCCACCCGGTATCGACAGCTGGGATGCGTTGCTGGCGAAGGCCGCACGTGAGCTGGAAGCAGATCTTGCCGGCCAGGGACCGCTGGCCCAGCGCCGCTGGGGAGAGCGCAACACCGCGTCGATCTGCCACCCGGTCAGTCGCGCCCTGCCCGCCTTCGCACGCCGCGCGTTGTGCATGCCGGCCGAGCCGTTGCCCGGCGACCGCGACATGCCACGGGTGCAGGCCCCGGATTTCGGTGCTTCGCAGCGGATGGTGGTCTCCCCCGGTCACGAAGCCGACGGCATCGTGCACATGCCCGGTGGCCAGAGTGGCCACCCGCTGTCCCCCTACTGGGGCGCGGGCCACGAAGACTGGGTGCATGGCCGCCCCTCGCCGTTCCTGCCGGGCAAGGCCCAGCACGTGATGACGCTGGTGCCGGCGAGATAGAGGGGTAGCGGGGGGGCCCGGCCCCCCCCCCCCCCCCCGGGGGCGGCCCACAAAAACCCCCCCCAGGGCCCCCCCCCACCCCCCCCGGGGGGGGGGGCGGGGGGAAAAAAGAA
>NZ_JBRRES010000023.1:0-73638 GCF_056760395.1 Stenotrophomonas sp. STEN009
GGGGGGGGGGGGGGCCCCCGGGCGGCGGGGGGGGGCCCCCCCCCCCCGGGGGGGGCGCCCCCCCCCCCCCCCCCCCCCCCCCCCCCCCCCCCCCAGCCCGCAGTGAACCGGCTTTCCGCAAGCCACCCAACCGCCCGCGAGGGGCGGCGCCGTTGGCGGGAATTCCCTTGGAAATTCGTTAGCTGGAAGTTAAGGATGCGTAAGCATTCTGCTGCGATCCCGCCGTCATCTGCATGCAACCGATCGTCATTAGCCTGCGTGACGTTCCAGTCAGGTACGACGCGGTAAGCTCCTCTCCGATGGGCTCGCAGCATCGCTCATCGAGTGCAGTACGCAGTAGCAATTTGGAGGAATACATCACATGGCAATCGTTCTCTATGTCGGTGGTAGCAAGGATGGCGAGAAGGGCGTGGTGCCCTATGGCTTCAGCAAATCGCGCGCCGACACCGCGCTGGGGCCGGAGTTCTACACCGAGCGGTTCATGGAACTGCAGGGTGTCGGCAAGGTCAGGCTGATGGCACTGGAAGGCATGCGTGACGAGATCGTCATGCAGCGCGCCGCCCGCCACTACCGCTGACCCTCGCAACACGCGGCAGGGCGCGCCCACCATCGCGCGCCCGCGCCGGCATCCCAGCCCCGGGCCAGTCCGAGCCCCCCTGCCAGGATGCCGGCGTCCAGACCGGCCACGCCGCTGAACCTCGTCTGCTGTCAATGTCTTGTCCGGCTCCGTCGCGGATTGCCAGAATGGGGTCTTCCCGTAACGCGGCACAGACCTGAAGCAATGCACGACGCCAAGAACGCCCAGAGCGCGCTCGCCCAGCAGATCGCCCAGACCATCGCCGAGGAAATCGGTGCCCAGCCCAGCCAGGTGCGCGCCGCGGTCGGCCTGCTTGACGAAGGTGCCAGCGTTCCGTTCATCGCCCGCTACCGCAAGGAAGTGACCGGTGGCCTGGACGACACCCAGCTGCGCAATCTCGAAGTGCGCCTCACCTACCTGCGCGAACTGGAAGACCGCCGTGCGGCGGTGCTGGCCAGCATCGACGAGCAGGGCAAGCTCAGCGACGAACTGCGCAACGACATCCTCGCCGCCGATACCAAGAGCCGGCTGGAAGACCTGTACCTGCCGTACAAGCCCAAGCGCCGTACCCGTGCGCAGATTGCCCGCGAGGCCGGCCTGGAGCCGCTGGCCGATGGACTGCTCGCCGATCCGACGCAGGACCCTCAGGCCTTCGCGGCCAGCTTTGTCGATGCTGACAAGGGCGTGGCCGATAGCAAGGCGGCGCTGGAGGGCGCGCGGGCGATCCTGATGGAGCGCTGGGGGGAAGATGCCGCGCTGGTGGGCGAACTGCGCACCTGGCTGGGCGAACACGGCGTGATCCGCGCCCGCGTGGCCGAGGGCAAGGAGACCGAGGGCGCCAAGTACCGCGACTATTTCGAGCACGCCGAAGCCTTGGCGAAAATTCCCTCGCATCGCCTGCTGGCGCTGTTCCGCGCGCGTCGCGAGGAGATCCTGTACCTGGAGCTGGACCCGGGCAGCGATGCCGAGGCAGGCCATCAGTACGCAGAGGGGCGCGTGGCCCGCAAGGCCGGCATCGCCGACCAGGGCCGTGCCGCCGACCGCTGGCTGCTCGATGCCTGCCGCCTGACCTGGCGTGCCAAGCTGCACATGCACCTGCTGCTGGATCTGTTCAACCAGGCCCGCGAAAAGGCCGAAGCGGACGCGATCACCGTGTTCGGTGACAACCTGAAGGATCTGCTGCTGGCTGCGCCGGCGGGCCCGAAGACCGTGCTTGGGCTGGATCCAGGCATCCGCACCGGCTGCAAGATCGCAGTGGTCGATGCCACCGGCAAGCTGGTCGCCACCGAGACGATCTATCCGCACGAGCCCCGGCGCCAGTGGGAGCAGTCGCTGCAGACGATCAGGCAGCTGTGTACCCGGCACAACGTGGAACTGATCGCGATCGGCAACGGCACCGCCAGCCGCGAGACCGACAAGCTGGCCGGCGAAGCGATCAAGGCGGTCGGCAATCCGAAGCTGCAGAAGGTGGTGGTCAGTGAGGCCGGTGCTTCGGTGTACTCGGCTTCCGAGCTCGCAGCCAGGGAGTTCCCGGACCTGGACGTGTCGCTGCGCGGCGCGGTGTCGATCGCGCGCCGCCTGCAGGATCCGTTGGCCGAGCTGGTCAAGATCGAACCGAAGGCCATCGGCGTGGGCCAGTATCAGCATGACGTCGATCAGTACCGCCTGGCGCGCGCACTGGACGCACGCGTGGAGGACTGCGTGAACGCGGTCGGGGTGTACGTGAACACCGCCTCGGCCGCGCTGTTGTCGCGCGTGTCCGGCCTGTCGGCGACGGTGGCCGAGAACATCGTGCGCCATCGCGATGACAATGGTCCGTTCAAGCGCCGCAAGGACCTGCTGAAAGTCGCCCGGCTGGGTGAGAAGACCTTCGAGCAGTGTGCCGGCTTCCTGCGCATTGCCGACGGCGACGAGCCGCTGGACGCGTCGGCCGTGCATCCGGAAGCCTATCCGGTGGTCGAGCGCATCGTCGCCAGTACCCAGCGCCCGATCAAGGCGTTGATCGGCGATGGCAGCTTCCTGCGTGGGCTGAAGGCCGAGCAGTTCACCGATGCGACCTTCGGCGTGCCGACGGTGCGCGACATCCTCAGGGAGCTGGAAAAGCCCGGCCGTGACCCGCGCCCGGAGTTCAAGGCCGCACGTTTCGCCGAGGGCGTGGAAGACATCAAGGACCTGCGCGAGGGCATGGTGCTGGAAGGCGTGGTCAGCAACGTCGCCGCGTTTGGTGCCTTTGTCGATATCGGCGTGCACCAGGACGGCCTGATCCACATTTCGGCGCTCTCCGACACCTTCGTGAAGGACCCGCGTGACGTGGTCAAGGCTGGCGATATCGTCAAGGTGAAGGTGCTTGAGGTGGATGTGCCGCGCAAGCGCATCGCGCTGACCCGGCGCCTGGACGATACCCCCGGCCAGGCCACCAGCCGCCCCGGCAGCCGTGACGAGCGTGGTCAGGGACAAGGGCCGCGGCGTGACGCAGTCGGGCCGGGCCGGAGCCCGGGGCGGGGCCAGGGCAACGGCGGTCGGCCCGCCCCATCGGCAGCCCCGGCCAACAACGCACTGGCTGAAGCCTTCGCCCGCGCCAAGCGCAGTTGAGGAGCGTGTCCCCCGTCACGGTTGAACCGGGGCGGGGGACTTGTCGATTTTCCCCGTGATTGCGCACACTTGCGCATCTGGGGAGGCGTGTGGCCGACCCGCTGTCGCTGGGGAGGACCATGACGCCAGCACGCCCCGTCCGATTCCGTGACAGCTGCAGCGGATTGCTGCGGCCCGTGCACGCCTGCGCGGGACGGAGAAGGGCTTGATGGCGGGTCAGGGCAACAACAGCAACGATCTGCTCGAACGCCGTCTGCATGCGCTGGCCGAAGAGCGTCGGCGGCTTGCGATGATCATCGAAGGCACCGCTGCCGGCACCTGGGAGTGGAACGTGCAGACCGGCGAAATGCGGGTCAACGCGCGCTGGGCCGAAATCGTCGGCTACCGGCTGGAAGAGCTGGAGCCGATCTGCCAGAAGACCTTCGCGGCACTGGTGCATCCGGACGACATCGCGCTGTCGGACACCGCGCTGCAGGAGCATTTCGACGGGCGCAGCGACAACTACGCCTGCCTGGTGCGTATGCGCCACAAGAACGGCCAGTGGATCTGGGTCCATGACCGAGGTCGCGTGTTCGAATGGGACGGTCAGGGGCGGCCGCTGTGGATGGCGGGTGCCCACGCCGACGTCACCGAGCTGCAGCAGGCACGACAGGACGCGGCCGAGAGCCGCCAGCGCCTGCAGTCGGTGGTGGACGCCTCCGACGACGTCGCGGTGATCGCGACCGATACCGATGGCACCATCACCCTGTTCAACACGGGGGCGCAGCGCCTGCTGGGTTACAGCGCCGCCGAGGTGGTCGGCCTGCGGCGGCTGGATGCCTTCCATGAGCCGGATGAGCTGAAGGCCTGGCTGCAACCGCTGGCCGACCCGCAGGGTCACCTGCCGGATGTGTTCGAGGCCCTCAGTGCGCATGCCGAAGGGCAGACCTATTCGCGGCGATGGACGCTGCTGCGCAAGGATGGCCGGCAACGCCAGGTGCGGCTTTCGATCAGCCGCATGGACGGCGCCGATGGCACGCGCATCGGCTATGTCGGCATGGCCATCGATATCACCGAGATCCTGCAGGCACGTGCGGAGGCACGCATGGCGGCGGAGAAGTTCGCAGGCGCCTTCACCTCGGCTGCGCTCGGCATGGCGCTGGTTTCGCTGGAAGGGCGCTGGCTGGATGTCAATGACGCGCTGTGCCGCATCCTGGGCTATGCGCGCGAGGAGCTGCTGCAGGTGGATTTCCAGCGGCTGACCCATCCGGACGATCTGCAGGCCGATCTGGCCCTGGTGCAGGACCTGCTGGCAGGCCGGTGCAGCCATTACCACCTGGAGAAGCGCTTTCTCGATCGCAACGGCAGGGTGATCTGGACGCGGCTGTCGGTATCGCTGGTGCGCAACGAACGCGGCGAGCCGGTGCATTTCGTCTCGCAGATCCAGGACATCAGCGCACAACGCAGCAGTGAACAGCGCCTGTTTGAAAGCGAGCAGCGCAGCCGCATCACCCTCGACGCCGTCGCCGACCTGGTGCTGAGCGTCAGCCTGGAGGGCCGCATCGAATATGCCAATGCCGCTGCCGTGCGCATGCTGGCCGGCGACGGCGCACAGGCGCTGGCCGGCTACAGGGTGCAGGACGTGCTGCAACTGACCACCGAGTACGCCCCCGGCTCGATGCTGGACGTGGCCGTACTGCTGGACCCGGAAAGCAACGCGGTCGACCTGCATGCCGACCTGCTGCTGCGGCTGGGCACGGCGACGGTGCCGGTGGACCTGACCCGCGCCTGGCTGCGCGACGATGAGGGCCATGTGCGCGGTGCGGTGTGGGTGCTGCGCGACGATACCCAGCAGCGTGCACGGCAGCGCGAAGCGCGCCAGCTGGCGGAGATCGATCCGCTGACCGAACTGAGCAACCGGCGGGGGTTCGAAGTCCATCTGCAGCAGGCCATCACCCGGGTCGAGCGGACAGGCCAGGCGGCATCGCTGATGTACATCGACCTGGACCGCTTCAAGCCGGTCAACGACACCTGGGGCCACCTGGCCGGCGATGCGGTGCTGTGGGCGGTGGCCAGCGTGCTGCGCCACGGCGTGCGCGATTCGGACGTGGTGGCCCGGCTGGGCGGGGACGAGTTCGCGGTGATCCTGTCCGGCTGCACGCCGCGCCGCGCGGCGCGGATCGGCGGCGAACTGCTGCAGACCCTGGCCAGCCTCTCCATTCCCTGGGACCAGCACCGCCTGCGGGTGGGCGCCAGCATCGGTATCGCACCGCTGCTGGGCGGCATGGGGGTGGACCAGGCCGTGGCTGCGGCCGATGCGCAGTGCTACAGGGCCAAGGCAATGGGACGCAACAACGTGCAGGTGCAGGGGGAAGCCGGCGAATGGCCGGCTGAGGGCGTGGACAGCGACGCCGGTGGCGGCTGATCTCAGTCTGTGAGAGGACGGCCGCGAATACTGCGCGCACACCCACCCCGTTGGAGAACGACATGCGTTTCTGGACCCCGGATGCCCTGCGTGCCTTCGCGCCGGCGATGGTCGGCTGGTGGCTGGCGGTAGCCGCCTGCCTGCGTTTGGAGCAACTGCACGGCGATGCCCGGGCGCAGGCGCTGCTGCCCACCCTGCAGGGCGGCGTGGTGGTGCTGCTGATACTGACCCTGGGTGCGATCGTGGTCGCCTGCGTGCTGCTGTGGCGGTCGCGGCGCGGCGATGCGCCGGCCCCCTGCTAGCCCTGGCGCTCAGTCCAGCACGCTGTTGGCATCAACCAGCCGCACGTCGTGCATCTGGTTGAGGTAGGCCTCGTAGTAGCCCTTGTGCGAGGCGCCGACGAGGGTCAGCATGCGGGTGCCCGGGTGCTGGCCCAGCACCTCGCGCATGTTGGCGACCATGCGTAGGTTGCGGGTTTCCCAGTAGCCGACATAGCGGCGGCCGAAGCCTTCTGGCGATGGTTCGACCAGGGCTGCGCCGAAATCGCTGTCGTAGACCCGGGCGACGGTGTCGGGCGCGTTGTAGTTCCGATAGAGCGCCAGCAGGCCGTCCGTGCTGCCGAGTTCGGCGTACAGGGCCGTATCGGCGGCCCGTCGTGCCTGGGTGGCGGGATTGTCCCAGGCCTTCATGACGGCTTCGCCAGCCGCCTTCTCCAGTGCCGCTGGCGTGGGCGAATCAGCGGTGTGGTCATCGACTGCCCACAGGCGTTCCAGGCCCAGGCGTGCGGCAAGCTCGGCCGCGATCAGGCTGACTTCGTTGCGTCGCGAGGCGCGTTTGTCGAGGAACTGCACCAGTTGCGGTGACAGGCTGTCTGCGGCGCGACGCTCCTGCGCCGGCAGGCGCAGCCACTGCACCAGCGCGGAGCCGTTCTCACCTGCGGCCAGGAACAGTGCGGCCAGCCGGCGACGCTGTGCGTGCGTCGGTGTAGCGGGCCATGCCGCCAGTACGCGATCGACTTCGGCGTTGGCCGCTGGAACATCCAGACCGGTGGCGGCCTGGGCAGGTGCAGGATCGACGCAGTAACTTTCCACGCTCTCGGCATAGCGGGCGGGATTGCGGCGCATGAAATCGCATTGCAGTCCGGACAGGTTCTCCACGGCGATCGCCGTTGGCCGCCATGCCTGCAGGCGCTGCAGCAGCGGCTCCAGCATTGCCGGCTGGAAGGTCGGGGGCAGGTCGGACAGGTGCGGTGAACCCAGCACCAGCACTTCGTTGACGCGGCCGGCGGGCGGGCCCTTGAGCTGTGCGGGATTGAAACTTGGCCGATAGCCTGCATCGGCGGCCAGCGCGCCGCTGCTGCACAGGGCGAGGGCGAAAAGAGCAGCCAGGTGTGAAAACATGCGATCTCCGTGTCGATGGACGGTCCGTGGTGGGCGCATCCTTGCCTGTCCACCCCCTTGCCGACAGCCCCGATGGTCATGGCAACCTTTTCGTTGCAGGCTGCATCTAGGGGCCCGTCAGGCGCTGCAGGGGGAGGGGGCTGGACAGGGCCCGCTGCGGAGGGGCCTAAAGCCCGGAACGGAGGTGCCGATAACCTCACTGGATCCCGCTCCCGTCACCCGCTGCAGGACCCCAGGCTGCCCCGTCGGGCGGCCCGCGCAGTGTGTTCCGCCGCTCCCGGATGTCGATCGCACCCGCCCCCAGATGTTCTTGCCCGTTGCTCGAGAGGTGCCTGCCGGCACCTGTAGTCCAAGCAATTGATGTCGCCGTCGGGCATCCCGCCTGGCGGATCGCAACCGCTTACCGGACACCGAGGATCAGACAATGCTCATTCCAGGCCTTACGGCAGGCGCACAGGCGCCAGCCGAGCTGCACACCCGTTGGTCGCCGTGGCGTTCCCTGTTGGGGGCGCTGGCGGGACAGCCTCGCCCCGGCAGGGTCGACACCGACCGCGGTCATGCCGAGCTGGCCGCCCAGGTGGCCGCACTGCATCGCGTGCAGGCGGTGATCGAATTCGATCTGGATGGCACCATCCTGCAGGCCAACGACAACTTCCTGCAGGCGGTGGGTTATCGTCTGGACGAAATCCAGGGCCGGCATCATTCGCTGTTCGTCGATCCCGATCAGGCGTCCAGCGCCGAGTATCGGGACTTCTGGGCCCGGCTGGGACGTGGCGAGTTCGACGCCGGACAGTACCGACGGCTGGGCAAGGGCGGGCGCGAAATCTGGATCCAGGCCTCCTACAACCCGGTGCTGGACCCGCAGGGCCGGCCCTTCAAGGTCGTCAAGTTCGCGACCGACATCACCGCGCAGAAGCTGCAGGCCGCCGACTCGGCGGGGCAGCTTGCCGCCATCGACAAGTCGCAGGCGGTGATCGAGTTCAGCCTGGACGGGCACATTCTCTCGGCGAACGCCAACTTCCTCGCCGCCACCGGCTACAGCCTGGAAGAAGTGCGCGGCCAACACCATGCGCTGTTCGTGGAGCCCGAGCTTCGCGGCAGCCTCGAGTACCGCCGGTTCTGGGAAAAGCTCGGGCGCGGCGAGTACGACGCCGGGCAGTACCGGCGGCTCGGCAAGGGCGGCCGCGAGATCTGGATCCAGGCCTCCTACAACCCCATCCTGGATGGCAACGGCAGGCCCTTCAAGGTCGTCAAATACGCTACCGACATCACCGCGCAGGTGCATGAGAACCAGGCCATGCAGCGTGCGGTGGCGCAGACCCGGGAGGTCGTGGCGGCGGCCAAGCAGGGCGACCTGACCCGAACCGTCGCCATTGCCGACAAGAGTGGCCCCATCGCCGAGCTGTGCGATGGCGTCAACGCGCTGGTCGAAGCCATGGCGGGCATCATCGGCCAGATCAAGTTCGCTGCCGATACCATCGCGGTCGGCGCGACCGAAATCGCGCAGGGCAACAGCGACCTGTCGCAGCGCACCGAACAGCAGGCGGCCTCGCTGGAAGAAACCGCCGTGTCAATGAAGGGCCTGGCCGATACGGTGCAGCGCACGGCGGCCAATGCGCGCCAGGCAAGCCAGCTGGCCGGCGGCGCAGCGGAGGTGGCTGCGCGTGGCGGCAGCGTGGTGCACGAGGTGGTGGCGACGATGGCCTTGATCAACGCCTCCTCGCGTCGCATCGTCGACATCATCGGGGTGATTGACGGCATCGCATTCCAGACCAACATCCTGGCGCTGAACGCTGCCGTGGAGGCGGCCCGTGCCGGCGAGCACGGCCGTGGGTTCGCGGTCGTCGCCACCGAGATCCGCGAACTTTCGCAGCGCTCGGCCAGCGCCGCCAAGGAGATCAAGCAGCTGATCGACGCATCGGTGGCCAATGTCGGTGCGGGCACGGCGCAGGTGGAAAGTGCTGGCCGCACGATGGACGAGATCGTGCTCAACGTGCGCAGGGTCAGTGACCTGGTCACCGAGATCAGCAGCGCGTCGCAGCAGCAGAGCGATGACATCCAGCAGATGAACCACGCGGTGGACCTGATCGACCAAGGAACCCAGCAGAACGCGGCGCTGGTCGAGGAAGCGTCTGCCGCGGCGCGCAGCATGGAAGAACAGTCGGCCCACCTGCTGCAGACCGTCGCCGGATTTCGTGTGCAGGGGGCGGCGGGCGGCGCTGCCCTGCAGCATGGCGTGCCGACCCTGCGCGTGGTCTAGGCGCGCAGGGCAGGGGCCGCTGTACGTTCCGGCAAAGCCTCGCCGCGGACGCAGTTGCGGCCCGCGCGCTTGGCCCGGTACAGGGCCTGGTCCGCACGTTCGACCACGCTGTCCGGTTCCTGCCGAGCATCGGCAGCCAACCATGCCACGCCGATGCTGACGGTTACGCTGGACGGGCCGGACGGCAGCGCGGCGTCTTCGACCGCCACGCGGATGCGCTCGCCCATGGCCATCGCATGGGCCACGTCGGAGGAAGGCAGCGCAGCGATGAACTCCTCGCCGCCGTAGCGGGCGAGCAGGTCGTCGCCGCGCTGCAGGCAGCCATCGATGATCGCGGCCACCGCCTGCAGGCGGCGATCGCCCTCCGGGTGACCGTAGGTATCGTTGAGGCGCTTGAAGTGGTCGATGTCGATCATCAGCACCGCCAGGCCCAGGCCCTGGCGCCGCGCGCGCCGTTGGGCACCGGGCAGCGATTCATCGAAACTGCGGCGGTTGCCCAGCCCGGTCAGCGGATCACGCCGGGCCAGCGCTGCCAGCTCGTCGCGCTGGCGTTGGATGTCCACCTGGCTCAGCACGCTGCGCAGTGCATAGCCCAGCATGGCGCCGATGAAGCCCACCGTTGCCATCGTCTGGTTCGTGCGCGCCATCAGCAATGCGACCAGCATCAGCAGAAGCGGCAGCATCAACGGCACGCTGGCCTCGACGAAACGCCGCAGGTTGCGCGGTACAGGCGGCGCGGTCCTGCGCCGCGGACTGCCGGCGATCACCGCCAGCAGCAGGAACAGGCCGCTGATGAGCAGATCTGCCCATCCGCCGTCCGGGGTCTGCGGCCGATACCGGCTGACGTACTGCTCGATCAGGAAGTAGCCGAGCAGGAACAGGGTGAGGGTGCGGAAGAAGTCGCGGCGATCTGCGTTGTCCTCGGCCAGGTAGCGGATCAGCGCGAAGCTGAACAGCAGGCTGTTCTGCGTGGTGCTGATGGGGTTCAGGCCATGCGTCCACAGCGCGGTATCCAGCTGCGCAGTCGATTGCGCGTGCGTGTAGTACAGCAGCCAGAGCAGACCGATGATCGACAGGTCGACGCTGCGGACATGGCGGTTCCGGCTGTCGGCGCTGGCGGCCACGTAGGTCAGCGGGATGCGATAGAACACGTAGAGGATCAACGATGTCAGTGCGACCTGCGCCGGCCAGGCATCGGTGATGCCTGGAAACAGCAGTGGCAGCAGTGCGACCGGAAACAGGCTGACGGCGAAAGCGAAGGTCCTCCATTTGCAGGCGGCGTGGCTGTCACGCGCACGGCGCACGCATGCCATGGCCGCCAGCAGCGGCGCGGCGCTCGACATCAGGAACGAACCCACCGGATCTCCAGGGCCTGCCAGGCCGACGACGAATGCATGCGTGACCAGAAAAAACAGTGCAGCCGGCAACGTCATGCATTCCCCCGCCCCCAGGTACGGCCAGTCACGATAGGCAGATGCGCATGCGCCTTGCAAGAATTCCGCAGCGTTGGCCTGCTGGCAACGTTGTCAGCTGCGGCGCGCACGGCGGCGGCGCTGGGCGGTCGCCGCGCGGGAGGGGCGACGCAGGTGACGGGCCGGAAATGCAGAAGGCCAGGTCGTGGACCTGGCCTTTGATGCATGGTGCCGGTGAAAGGACTCGAACCTTCATGGGGTTGCCCCCGGCTGATTTTGAGTCAGCTGCGTATACCATTCCGCCACACCGGCAGGCAGCGGGTGATTTTACCCGAGGTCGAGCGCACTTTCATAGAGGCTGCCCGGCGCGGGACGATTGCGGCCGAATCTGCCGGCATTGCCCCCGTGATCGCTATACTGCGCCGGCGTGATATGCACAGGAGCGGGAATCGATGGCGGCGTTGCAGGACCTGCGGGTACTGGTGGTCGAGAACGACGAGATGAGCGCGGCC
The DNA here is from genome assembly GCF_056760395.1 of Stenotrophomonas sp. STEN009. Lineage (NCBI taxonomy): Bacteria > Pseudomonadati > Pseudomonadota > Gammaproteobacteria > Lysobacterales > Lysobacteraceae > Stenotrophomonas > Stenotrophomonas sp. STEN009. The sequence goes on from NZ_JBRRES010000023.1 coordinate 11,158, forward strand.
CTGCTGCAGATGCAACTGGTGCAGGCCGGTGCACAGGTGGTGGGGCTGGCTGCGAGCGTCGGCGAAGCACTGAGGCTGCTGGAAGAAACCACGCCGGACGTGGCGCTGCTGGACTATCGCCTGGCCCACCAGGAAACCAGTGAGCCGGTCGCGGCGGCGCTGGCCGCCCGCGGCGTGCCCTTCGTGCTCGCGACCGGCATGTCGGCGGAGCAGCTGCCACAGGCCATGCAGTCGGGTGTGCTGCTGGTCAAGCCCTACCTGTCCGCGGAGCTGTCGCAGGCGCTGGCCCGCGCGGTCGGGCATTCCAGCGCCCGCGCCTGATCCAGGCGCGGTGCCCGGACGATCCGGCCGCAGTGCGTGCTCAGGCGGACTCCTCGAAGACGTAACGGATCTCCTCGCGATCGTCGAGGATGCGGTATTGGCTGGCCAGATCGCCAGGTTCCGGATTGAGCCATGCATCGAGGTGCTCGGGCCGGATCGGCACGATGCCGCGATCATGGCCGGCGGCGGAGATATCGGCCGGCGGCGTATCGGTGATGGTCGCAAATGAGAGGAGGCGTCCTTCGGGGCCGTCCCACTCGGACCAGAGGCAGGCTACCAACAGGTCGCGGGGCGGGTCGGGGCGGAACTCAAGGACCACATCTCCCGTCCTGTCATCAGGGGCCGGTGCGCGTCCGCCAACCGCGTGCCGGGACACATGCTCGTAGAAGGCCTGGATGACGACCACGCCATGACGCTGCCCGAAAGCGCCGCGCCAGTAGCCTTCCAGGCTGTCACGGCGGGCGTTGTAACTGCCCGGATAGAGCACGTCGTTGCGCGCGGGCGCATCCGGCAGACGGCACCGGTAGCGCATCGGCTTGATCACCCGTTGCCCGTTCTCGCTCACCATCACCGGCGCGTAGGTGCCGGGGAAAATGCGGTTGTCGCGAGGCAGCAGCTGCACGCGATGCAGGTCGTCGAGCCGGGTCTGCGCGCGATCGATGCGGTTGCCGGCGATGCGCAGCTCGTTGCGCGCCTTCAGTGTGGGACGGGTGGCCAGGGCTGCGATTGCGATGTCGCGGCGTTCGCGCTGCTGGGCCAGCTCGGCTTCCAGCGTGGCCTGCTCCTGTGCATGCCACCGCTGGATCCGGGCCACGATGTCGCGGCCGAGCTCCGTGCGCGCGCCAGCGAAGCCGTCATCCATGGCCTTGGGCGTCCTGGGCTGCTTTTTGCCGGGGTCGTACGCGTACAGCGCGGCGAACTCCTCCAGCGACAGCACGGCACCGAACTCGCGCACCAGCTTGGCGTAGTCGGCCCGGATCAAAGCGGAGTAGCACATGCGATATCTGCCGGGGTGGGTCGCGGCGGCTGCGACGCGGATGCGGCAGGATAGCCTGACACTCAGGGAGATTCCGCATGAACGATCCTGCCCATTGCCATTTCCGTGAAGGCGTGCCCACGGTCGAGGCCTATTGCCAGCTCCGGGCGCTGGCCGGGCTCAGCGCCAAGACCGCCGAAGCGGCTGCACGTGCGCTGCCCAATACCCTGTTCGGTGTCTGCGCCTATCAGGGCAGTGAGCTGGTGGCGATGGGCCGGATCGTCGGCGATGGCGGCTGCCACCTGCAGGTCTGCGATATCGCCGTGCTGCCGCCGTTGCAGGGGCAGGGACTGGGCAAGGAGGTGATGCGGCGTCTGGACGAATGGATGCAGGCCAACCTTCCGCCTTCGGCCTATGTGAGCCTGCTCGCCGATGGCGAGGCACATCGGTTGTATGCGCAGTACGGATTCGCGCCGACGGCGCCAGCCTCGATCGGAATGTATCGACGCTTCTGAAAAGAAAAACCCCGGCCGAAGCCAGGGTTTTCAGAAATTGGCGTCCCCACGGGGATTCGAACCCCGGTCGCCACCGTGAAAGGGTGATGTCCTAGGCCTCTAGACGATGGGGACGCACGAAAACTTCAAGTTGTAGAACCTTCGACGGCCTGATGTCGAAAGTGGTGGAGCCAAGCGGGATCGAACCGCTGACCTCCTGCATGCCATGCAGGCGCTCTCCCAGCTGAGCTATGGCCCCATGAAACCAGGATGCCTGCCGGGAGCAGGGTCCTTTTGAAACTGGCGTCCCCACGGGGATTCGAACCCCGGTCGCCACCGTGAAAGGGTGATGTCCTAGGCCTCTAGACGATGGGGACGCACGAAAAACTTCAAGTTGTAGAACTTTCGACGGCCTAATGTCGAAAGTGGTGGAGCCAAGCGGGATCGAACCGCTGACCTCCTGCATGCCATGCAGGCGCTCTCCCAGCTGAGCTATGGCCCCGTGTTACCGAGCCGCCTATCATACCTGCGTGTTCACGTTTGTGGAAGCCTTTTGAGCTTTTTTCGTTCCGGCGCCCCGCATACGATCCGGGAGACCACCGTGACGCCACAACCTGAATGCCGGTTGGCGGTGAACAAAAAAGACCCGGTTATCGGCCGGGTCCTCGTTGTTCGTGATGAGTGGCGTCCCCACGGGGATTCGAACCCCGGTCGCCACCGTGAAAGGGTGATGTCCTAGGCCTCTAGACGATGGGGACGCAATTCTCATCAATGTTCTTTAGCGACCTTTCGACGGCCTAATGCCGAAAGATTGGTGGAGCCAAGCGGGATCGAACCGCTGACCTCCTGCATGCCATGCAGGCGCTCTCCCAGCTGAGCTATGGCCCCACGTCGCTGAGGAGCGAAATAATAGCGATGCCCCCTGGGGTTGGCAAGCATTTGTTGCACTTTTCTTCACGTCCGCGGCCGGGTGCGCCATCGTTCCGCCGGGTGCCTGGTCACTCGCCGTCTTCGGTCAGCGCCGCCAGGATCGGGCAGTGCACCAGCGCACCGTGGCCAGGGCAGGCCTCGACCAGTTGCGACAGTGCCGCATGCATGCGCTGCAGTTCGTTCATGCGCTGCTCGATGTCGCGCAGGCGCGTCCGTGCGGTGTCACGCACGCTGCCCATGTCGTGCTGGTGCTGGTCGCTCAGTGCGAGCAGTTCAGCGATCTCCTCCAGGCTGAAACCCAGCGCCTTCGCACGGCGGATGAAACGCAGGCGACGCAGGTCCTGCTCGCCGAAGATGCGGTAGCCACCGGCCGAACGTGCCGCGGTGGGCAACAGCTGCTGGCGCTCGTAGTAGCGGACCGTATCGATCGGGACGCCGGCCCGGCGCGCCAGCTGACCAATGTTCATGGCGGAATTCCTCGGGTTTCCGGCCGCCATTCTGAACCCTTGAGTCTGGTCCAGGGTCAATGCGATGTGTGAGATACGCATCCAGTGCACTTTGCAACTTTCTTCATAGCCTCGCCGATGGAGCACTTTCTACCCTGCACCTGAACCGGTCATTCGCTGGCCAGAACCGAGGAGGTGCACCGTGGAGGGAATCAGGAGCGAGGGGTTCGTTGAAGTGGGGGTGGTCGAGTACCCCGGTGGCGACCCGTCGGCAGCATCGGTACTGGCTGAAATGGCACATGTGGCCAACCGCGTGGCGCAGCAGCAGCGGCGCCCGTTCAAGCGGGTGCTGGTGACCCGCTGGATCGTGCCGGCCAGCCGCAGCGGGGTACATCGCATCGCGGGCGCGGACATGCTGGACGCGGCCATTCCCGCGGTGATCGCGGTTCCGGGCCAGGTCAGTTCGACGGCCTCTCTTCGTACCGACGAAATCCTGCTCGATTGGCTCCGTGCGCACTACGACGGCGGCAGTCTGCTGGCGGCCGCGGCGGATGGGGTGAGCGTATTGGCCCGGGCCGGCCTGCTGGCGGGCCGGACCGTGTCGGGTCCGGATCTCAGCCGCCATCCTGGACTGGTGGCGCAGGCTGTCAGCTGGGTACCCAGCGAACGCGCACTGGTGGACGATGGTGATCTGCTGACCGTCGCAGGTGTGCAGGCATGGCGCTTTCTCGGCCTGCGACTGCTGCACCGGCTGTTCGGTCAGGGCGTGGCCAGCGCGGTGGCCACGCAGCTCGCGATCACCGTTCCGGAACCGATCCAGCAGGATCTGGAGCGCTTCAGCGCCAACTTCGCCCATGGGGACCGCGACGTGCTGAAGGCCCAGCGCTGGCTGCACACCACGGCGGCGCGCGGCGCCACGCTTGCTTCGATCTGCGAAGTGGCAGGGCTGGAGCCGCGCACTCTGCAGCGCCGCTTCCTCAGAGCGACCGGGTTGCGTCCGATCGAATACTGCCAGCGACTGCGGGTGGCCAAGGCGCAGACATTGCTGCAGCAGGGGGCGGGTATCGATGAGGTGGCCTGGGGGGTCGGCTATGCCGATCAGAGTGCGTTCCGGCGTCTGTTCCTGCGCATCGTCGGCATGACGCCGGCGAACTATCGACGTCACGTCAGCAACAAGCGCCGCGAACGCCCGCTGCTGCCCTCCGTGGCAGGGAGCCTGCGCGGATTGGCGCCGGCGCCGACGCCGGGCATTCAGATGGGGCGCAGCGCGGCTTGACGATTGACGGTCGGTCGTCGCGCTTGCATCGCAGGCGCGACGCTTCGACCATGCGGTCAGTCGATCGTTGAGTGGGTGGAATGATGTCCAGCGTTGGGCCGGTGCCGATGCCGGTCGTTCTGATTCTGATCTGTGTACTGATTGCGATGACGATCGCCCGGCTCTGGCCCGGTCGCCGCGCGCAGGGACCGCAGCCTTCGGCGGCCGGCATGGTGCTGGATATGCTGCTGGTGGGGCTGCTGTGTGGCCGCATCAGCTTCGTCGCCGTCAATGCGGCGCTGTATCGCGACTCGCCATGGAGCGTTCTGCAGATCACCGATGGCGGATACCACCTGGTCGTCGTGCTGATGGCTGCGTTGGCGTGGGGATTGTGGCGGCTGCGTGGACATCCCGCGCTGCGCCGGCCGGTACTGGCAGCAGCGCTGGCAGGTACGCTGCTGTGGGGCGCAGCCACTCACGGCGTGTCCGGGTGGCAGGCGCGGCATATGCCGCTGCCCAGGCTGGAGGTGATGGACCTGCAGGGCCGTGTCATCGATCTGCAGCAGTTCCGCGGGAAACCCGTGGTCGTGAATCTATGGGCAACGTGGTGTGGTCCGTGCCGACGTGAAATGCCCGTGCTGGCAGCCGCGCAGGACGCACATGACGATGTGCGGTTCGTGTTCCTCAATCAGGGAGAAAGTCTGGACGAGGTCCAGGGTTTCATTGCCGGCGAACGCCTGCAGCTGCGCAACGTGCTGCTGGATGACGATGCTGCCGCATCTGCGGCGCTCGGGGTGCAGGCGTATCCTTCCACCCTGTTCTTCGATGCTGACGGACGCCTGCAGGAGCTGCATCTGGGTGAACTGACCATGGCAGGGCTTGAACACAAACTGCGCCGGCTGCGGTAGCCTGCGCTGGCATCCCACTATGGAGTTCCCATGTCGTTGATTTCCCTGCGCACCGTTCCTGCGGTGCTGTTGCTGCCGGCCCTGCTGGCCTTGGCCGCCTGCAGCCAGGCGCAGACGCCACCGGGCAAGGCAGGAGCTGCGCCGGCAGCCGGTGCGCCGGCCTCCGCTGCCAAGGGGGATCGCCCGGCGGTCCTGAAGGGCATCGAGAAGCATGGTTTCGAGGTCGTCGCCGAGTTCGACGCACCGGGTGGGCTGCGCGGCTTTGCCGGCGTGGTCGGTGGCCAGCAGCCTGCCGCCGCTTATGTGACCGCGGACGGCAAGCACGTGGTGGTAGGCAGTCTGTTCGATGCCGAGGGTAACGATATCGCCGCTGATGCGGTGGAAAAGCTGGTGGCCGCGCCGATGTCGGCCAAGATGTGGAGCAAGCTGGACGCCAGTGCGTGGGTGCGGGATGGCAAGGCCGACGCACCGCGCGTGGTCTACACATTCAGTGATGCCAACTGCCCGTACTGCCACAAGTTCTGGGAGGCGGCACGCCCATGGGTGGATGCCGGCAAGGTGCAGCTGCGTCATGTGATGGTCGGTGTGATCCGCGAGGACAGCCCGGCCAAGGCGGCCGCGATTCTGGCCGCACGCGACCCCAGCGCGGCGCTGCTGGAGAACGAGCGCCAGTTCGACCGCGGTGGCATCAAGCCGCTACCGAACATCAGCCGCGAGATCGCGGGGAAGCTGGATGCCAACCAGGTCCTGATGATCGAGATGGGCTTCCAGGGTACGCCGGGGATCCTGTTCCAGGATGCGCAGGGCCAGGTGCAGCGTCGCTCCGGTCTTCCACAGGGTGCCGATCTGCAGACGGTGCTGGGTCCACGCTGAAAAGCGATCCTGCATGCAGGGTGTCATCGACAGGCCCGTACGGAAACGTGCGGGCCTGCTGCGTTTGCATGGCCACGACGACGTGAACGGCTGCGCAGTGCTTGTTCGCCGTCACGTCTGAATCGTGACTGAGATCAAGCATCGTGCCTTGATTCCAATCAAGGCCAAAAACGACGTGCGCACTAGCCTGTGACGCATGAAATACAGCGATATCGCTTCTGCACTGCTGCACACGCAGGGCTCTACCCAGAGCATGCCTGCATCGCAATTCACGACACTCTCACTCTGCGCTTGCTACCCAGACTGCTCCGGTCGCTGCCTCATCGGCGGTGCGAACCTGCCGGCGACCGTCTGTCTTAATCGCAGTATCCGTATTTCCAGCAACGGCGGAGCGAAGCCAGGACGGCGCACGCGTGCGGTCCGGCATCGCGTGGCGAGTGTTCGTGCACGGGGGATGCAATGCGCATGGCAGTACTGAGTCTTGCCTGCCTGGCCGCGCTGGCCGCTGCGCCGCTGCAGGCGCAGGCGGTTGCCGACGACGACGCGCAGGCGCTGCGCCGTGAGATTGCGGCGATGCGACAGGCCCTGGAAGGCATGCAGCAACGCCTGGACCAGCTCGAGCGGCATGATGCGGGCGTCGTGCCTGCTGCTACGCCTACGCCCGTGTCCCCAGCTCCGGCGACGACGGCCGCCACATTGCAGCCCACCCGCGTGCCCGGCGTGGCGCAACCGGTGCTGCCGGCGCGCGAATCAGTGGCGGACCCGTCGACGGCCGCCTCGCGTCCAGACAACGCTGCCAGCCCCACCGACGCGGATCTGAAAGGCTTCTTCGCCATCCCCGGAACCGACACGGTCATCCGCATCGGCGGCTATGCCAAGCTCGATGCCATCGCCGACTCGCGCCGGGCGGGGGACGAGGACCAGTTCATCCCTTCATCGATGCCGGTAGGGGACAGCCATCGCGATGTTTCCAACTTCAACATCCACGCCAAGCAGACGCGGTTCAGCTTCGAGGCGCGCCGGCCGACCACGCACGGCAACCTGCGCTTCTATCTGGAGAATGATTTCTTCGGCAGCAGCGATGGATACCAGTTCCGCCTGCGCCACGCCTATGGGCAGCTTGGCAATACCTATGCCGGTTATGGCTACTCCAGCTTCATGGATGCCGACAGCCTGCCCGATACGCTGGATTTCGCAGGCCCGGGAGGTGCTGGCTACCTGCTGGTGGCCGGCATCCACCACAGTTTCGCGCTGGGCAAGGGAAGCACGCTGACGATCGCCGCCGAAGACCCGGAGACGGAACTGGCCGGGGCCAGCGAGACGCTGGCGGCGGTGAACCGGCTGCCGGATGTCACGGTAACCGCGCGCATGGAGCGCGATTGGGGCCACCTGCAGATGGGTGCGGTGGCCCGCAGTCTGGCCTATGACGGCCAGGACCAGCGCGACCGGCGCATCGCCGGCGGCCTGCAGCTCAGCGGTTCTGCTTCCGTGGGCGCGCGCGACCTGCTGCTGTTCGGCGTGCTGGGCGGCCGCGGCCTGAGCCGCTACACCGCTGATCTGACCGGCTCCGGCCTGGATGCCGTGGTGGATGCGGACGGTCGCCTGGAGGCACTGGATCTGCACGGCGGCTTCGTCGGTTACACCCATTACTGGTCCGATCTGTGGCGCTCGAATCTGATTTTCGGACAGCTCACGCTGGAGCGGAACGCCGCTCTTGCCAGTGACGCGTTCCGGCAAAGCCGTTACGGCGTCTTCAACCTGATCTGGAGTCCCGCGCCCTCGTGGACGATGGGCATGGAGCTGCTTTACGGCCGCCTGCAGCAGCAGGACGGTGCACGCGGCGACACAGTAAGAGTGCAGGGCAGCCTGCAGTACAACTTCATCAAATAGGCGCCAGCGGAAGCACGCCAGCGCAGCCAACCCCCATGCCCGGCGCAACCGGGCTGATGCCGGTACAGGAGATTGTCATGGCAGAAGCAAAGAAGATCGGTGTGGTGGGAGCCACCTTCCTCGTCGCGGGCAACATGATGGGCTCAGGCGTATTCCTCTTGCCCTCCAGCCTGGCCAAGATCGGTACCGCCTCGATCTGGGGCTGGCTGATCACCACGGCGGGTGCGCTGCTGTTGGCGTTCGTGTTCGCCAAACTGGGCAAGCTGGCCCCGAAGGCCGGCGGCCCCTATGCCTATGCGCGCGACTGGTTCGGCCCCTACATGGGCTTCCAGACCAATACCATTTACTGGTTCGCCAACTGGATCGGCAATGTCGCCATCCCGATCGCGGCGGTGGGTTACTTCAGCTACTTCTTCCCGATCCTGTCCGAGCCGCTGGTGCGCTGCATCGCGGTCCTGGTGCTGGTGTGGGCGCTGAGTTTCGCCAACGTGATCGGTCCGGCCTTCGTCAGCCGCGTGCAGACCGTCACCACCAGCTTCGCGCTGGTGCCGATCCTGGGCATCGCCATCTTCGGCTGGTTCTTCTTCGATGCCGACATCTTCAAAGGGGCCTACAACGTCTCCGGTGAATCCAACTTCGGTGCGATCTCCAGTGCAGCCGCACTGACGCTGTGGGCGTTCATCGGCGTGGAGTCGGCGTCGGTGACCGCCGGCGTGGTCGAGAACCCTGAGAAGAATGTCGCGCGCGCTACGCTGGCCGGCGTGTTCCTTGCGGCCATCGCCTACATCGCCAGTTCGTCGGTGATCATGGGCATGGTCCCCAACGGTGAACTGCAGACTTCGGACGCGCCGTTCGCCTTGGCGGCGGCCAAGGCCGTGGGGGGGTGGGGCGGTGCGCTGGTCAGCCTGTGCGCGTTCATCGGTGCGGCCGGCTCGCTCGGTGGCTGGATCCTGCTGACCGCACAGAGCGCGAAGGCCGCATCGGATGATGGCCTGTTCCCGAGCATCTTCAGCAAAACCAACAAGGATGACGTGCCGGTCAAGGGCGTGCTGATCGTGGCGGTGCTGATGACGCTGGCCGTGCTGGTCACTTCCACCTCGGAAACGGCATCCGCGCAGTTCGATGTGATCACCTCGGCCGCGGTGGTGCTGACCCTGCTGCCCTACATCTATTCCTGCGTGGCCTGCTACTTCGTGGTCGAACGCTCGCACACCCTTGTGCATACCGGCGCGTTCTGGACCTTGACCAGCCTCACCGTCGTGTACTGCCTGTGGGCGATCTATGGCTCGTCGGGAACGATCGTGCAGTACGCCTTCCTGTTCGTCCTGTTCATCACCGTGTTCTATCCCTTCTTCAGCGAGGAGCGCCGCCAGCAGAGGCAGCGTGCCCGCGAGGCGGCGGCGATTTCTGCCGGCGCGCAGCATTCCTGATTCGGACAAGGAGAAACAACGTGTATTTCAAGTCATTGGACTATCCGGTCATAGTCATCGACGGTGATTACGACTCACCACGCATCGGCGGCATCCTGATCCGCGCTCTGGTGGAAGAGCTGCGCAGCAACGACCAGCGCGTGCTGTGCGGGTTGAACCTGGATGATGCCCGTGCAGGAGCACGCACCTATGTTGCGGCGTCAGCCGTGCTGATATCGATCGATGGAAGCGAGGAAGTCGATGGCGAGTTCCAGCGCCTCACCGCGTTCCTGCGCGAGCAGAGCGCGCGCCGCGCGAACCTGCCGGTCTTCCTGTACGGCGAACGCCGCACCATCGAGAAGGTACCGAGCAAGCTGCTCAAGTACATCCACGGCTTCATCTTCCTGTTCGAGGATACCAAGAACTTCATCTCCCGGCAGGTGATGCGGGCCGCTGAAGACTACATGCAGCACCTGCTGCCGCCGTTCTTCAAGGCACTGATCCATCATGCCGCCGAGTCGAACTACTCCTGGCATACGCCCGGCCACGCCGGTGGCGTGGCCTTCACCAAATCGCCGGTTGGCCGTGCATTCCACCAGTTCTATGGCGAGAACACGCTGCGCAGCGATCTGTCGATCTCGGTGCCGGAGCTGGGATCGCTGCTGGACCACACCGGGCCGATCAAGGACGCCGAGAACGAAGCGGCCCGCAACTTCGGCGCCGACCATACGTTCTTCGTGACCAATGGCACCTCCACGGCCAACAAGATCGTATGGCACGGCACGGTGGCGCGGGGCGATGTGGTGTTCGTCGACCGCAACTGCCACAAGTCGCTCCTGCATGCGCTGATCATGACGGGCGCGGTACCCGTGTACTTCACGCCCAGCCGCAACGCGCACGGCATCATCGGCCCGATCAGCCTGGACCAGTTCACTCCGGAATCGCTGCAGCAGCGCATCGCCGCGAACCCGCTGGCGAGCAAGGCATACACGGCGGGCTCCAAGCCGCGTATCGCAGTGGTCACCAACTCCACCTACGATGGCCTGTGCTACAACGCCGAGAAGATCGCCGACGAGATCGGCAGTGCGGTGGACTTTCTGCACTTCGATGAAGCCTGGTATGCCTACGCCGCATTCCATCCTTTCTACGAGAACCACTACGGCATGGCCAAGGGCAAGCCGCGCGAGCAGGATGCGATCATCTTCACCACGCACTCCACCCATAAGCTGCTTGCCGCGTTCTCGCAGGCCTCGATGATCCATGTGCGCAACTCGGCACAGCGCAATCTGGATGCCGAGCGTTTCAACGAATCGTTCATGATGCACACCTCCACCAGCCCGCACTACGGCGTGATCGCTGCCTGTGATGTCGCGTCGAAGATGATGGAGGGCGAGGCCGGTCGCTCGCTGGTGCAGGAGATGCACGACGAGGCGATCGCATTCCGGCGCGCCATGCTGCATGTGCGCGACGATCTCGGCCGTGATGATTGGTGGTTCAGCGTGTGGCAGCCGACCAAGGTCGAGCGCAGCCTTGACAAGGGCGACACGCCGGCGCCGATGGTGGCCAAGCGGGAGGAGTGGTACCTGCAGCCGGATGGGCACTGGCATGGTTTCGAGAATCTGGTGGACGACTATGTACTGATCGATCCCATCAAGGTGACCCTGCTGACCCCCGGCCTGTCGATGGATGGCGGAATGGGCCGGCTGGGCATTCCAGCGGCGGTGCTGAGCAAGTTCCTGTGGGGTCGTGGCATCACTGTGGAGAAGACCAACCTCTACTCGGTGCTGTTCCTGTTCTCGATGGGGATCACCAAGGGCAAGTGGAGCACGCTGGTCACCGAGCTGATGGCGTTCAAGGAGCTGTATGACCGCAACGCCCCCCTGAGCCAGGCGCTGCCGACGCTGGCGGCGGACTATCCCGTTGCCTACGCCGGCTGGGGACTGCGTGACCTCTGCGATGCGCTGCACGCCTTCAACCAGGAGTTCGCAGTGGCCCGGGTGATGCGCGAGATGTACGTGGACCTGCCGACGCCGGTGATGACCCCGGCCGATGCCTACAACCATCTGGTGAAGGGGGAAATCGAACGGGTGGACATCGAACAGCTCAGTGGCCGCATCGCGGCGACCATGCTGGTGCCGTACCCGCCCGGCATTCCCACCATCATGCCGGGCGAGCGCTTCGGTGCCAGCGATGAGCCCATCATCGAGTCGCTGCGCATCGCACGCGAGCAGAATGCGCGCTTCCCGGGCTTCGAGTCGGACGTGCACGGACTGATCATCGAGCACGACGGCGAGACCGTTTCGTACAAGGTGGAAGTGCTGAAGGCCTGAGCTACTCCGTGGTCCTCCGCACGCGTCGCGGTGCGGAGGACTGCCAAGGAGGGGGCCCGGTGCACCGTCGCGTTGATCCGGTTGCCGCATCTGGCAGTGGTTGGCCGAGATCGAAGCGGAGGCGCGGACCGTCTAGCGCAGGTAGTACTCCACGGGTACCACCAGTTCCTGCGGCGCCTTCATTTCGTCGGGAATGCGTGGCAGCGGCTGTGCGCGGCGGAAGGTCTGCAGCGCCGCGTCATCGAGCAGGGACTGGCCGCTGGACTGCTCCAGGCGCAGCGCCAGAAGGCGTCCGTCGCGGTCGATGCTGGCGCGGACCCAGCTGGTGCCCTGCTGGCGCCGCGATCTAGCGCTGGAGGGGTAGTAGCGGTATCGCTCCAGTCGTGCCATCAGCCGCGCTTCCCACTGGTCGCTGGCAGCGCCGGCCTGGACGTCCGCGGGTGGGGCGTCTGGAGCAGGCGGCGCGGCCGTGATCGATGCCGGTGCGGGACGGGCATCGGCCGCGGCCGCAGGTGGGGCGACCCGCGTGGGTTGCCGGCCGGCGCCAGCGATCTCGCTGGCGGCCAGTTCGCCTTCACGCGCGTGGGTCGGCGCGGGTGGCGGCGGCGATTTCCGTGGCTGCGCGGCGCGCGCCTGTTGCGCCTGGCTGGGCTGTTCGGCCTGGCGTTCCTCCACAGGCTGTGGCGGTGCAGCCGGCGCAAGCAGGCGCAGGCTGATGCGCACATCCTGCTCTGGCGGCGGCAGCGTAGGCGGGGCTGCCACCCAGTGCACGAGCAGCAGCAGCGGCAGCAGGTGGATCCCGACGGTGATCGCCATTGCCTGCCAGTGTTGCCTGCGTTCACTCATCTGCGATCACCCACAGCAGGTCGGCGTCGCTGGCGTCGATGGCTTCTTCCGCCGATGCCAGAGCGACCACCAGCGCAGGCGCGGATGCGGGCAGATAGCCCGGTACGCCGGTGCCGCGCAGCACATGCCAGCGGCCGGCAACCAGCAGCGCGGGTGTCTGTGCGGCCGCCAGTACCTGCGCCATACGCGAATCGCGGGCCTGCTGAACGGCCAGCATGCCTTCCAGCAGCGGTGCGGCGTCGGCGTGCTGGGCCAGCACTACGTTCGACAGGCGGTGGCGTGCGCCAGGCACGGGGAAGCGCGCCGGTGCCGACGAAGCGAGCAGCGCGTCGACCTCCGCACGCGAGAGGTTGCCACCGTGCAGGGCGATGCCTGCAGCGGCGGCATCCTGCACCAGTCCGCCATAGGCCGACCACGGCCAACGGGGGTCCCAGCCCAGCAGTTCCTGCAGGTGTTGCCCGTCGGCACGGTTGCCCTTGTCCAGCCAGCGCTGCACGCGCTTCAGGCGGGGCTGGCGTTCACTGCCGATCATCTCCAGGACCAGCGCACCCTGTGGTCGCTGCTGGTGCAGGGCCCGCAACAGCCAGCGTTCGGCGGCATGGTCGGCGGCGACGTCATGGCGTTCCCCCAGCAACAGGTGCCGGGCGGCGGCGACGCGCTGCACGAACGCCGCTTCCTGCAACGGCCGGCCGCTGGCCAGGTCGATCACCGTGCCGGGCATCGACTGGGCCTGCCCGGTCGCCAGCACGGCAAGCAGGCACAGCGGCAACCAGCGTCGGCTAGAACGCCACGTTGACGCCCATCGAGACGGTGCGGCCGCGGCCGTTGCCGCGGTCCAGGATCGGGCTGAAGATGCTGTCGATCGAGGCATTGTTGTCATAGGCTTTGTTTTGCAGGTTTTCGATGTTCAGCCATACGGTGGTGCTGGCCTGTGGCTTGAAGCTGGCGTAGAAGTCCAGCAGCACACCCGTGCCGCGGGTCTTGCGGGTCTGGAAGAAGTCGTAGCCTTCCTCAGTGGGGCCGGAGTATTCGGCGCGCACGCCGGCCTGCACGCGCTGCTGCCACCAGCGACCGCCGACGTCCAGCGTCCAGTAGCGGTCGGGAAGCGTGGTGATGTCTTCCAGGTTGACGAACTCGATGGTGGGCGCGCTGGTGTGTGATCGTGTCCAGCTCAGCGTCGCGTGATAGTGCTCGCTGGCGTAGTGGGCCTCCAGCTCGATGCCACGCATGCGCACCACGCCCGGGTCGTTCATCCAGCGGGTGGTGACGCTGAAGTCGTCCACATCCAGCGCATCGGTCCAGGCCGAAAGCTGCGGGTCGCTGTCGATCGGTACCACGACGGGCTCGATTTCCGGTGGATGCACGATCAGCAGGTACTGCGGCTTGATGTAGTCGCGAATGCGGTTGTCGAAGCGGGTTACCCGCAACTGGGCCAGGTCGCCGTCGCGCAGCAGCGAGTCGGTGCTGAGATTGGCGCCGAACTGCAGGTTGCGCGAGCGTTCGCGACGCAGGAATGGATTGGCGCCTACGCCATCGGCATCGCTCATGCCTTCCAGCGGAATCTTCTCGAAGAACATCTCCTGCACGCGTGGGGGCCGCGATGTCCGCGAGGCCTCGGCGTACAGCTGCAGCCAGTCGGTTGCCTGCAACGAAACCGAGAGGCTGGGACTGAGTGCATGTTGGCGGCGGCGGATGTCGATGCCCCCGCCGTTGATCCGGGTGCACTGGCCCGGCACATCCGAACAGGCCGGGATGTGCCCGCGGATGCCGTAGCGATCCTGGCGCAGCCCGGTGGTCAGTGCGTAGATGCCGTACTGCAGTTCGAGCGTACTGAACACGCTGTCCAGCTGGCTGCGCCCCTGCGGGTTGGCGCCGCGCAGGGTGGGCGTATCAGCAACGAAAATGTCCGACTGGTGCTTGAGGCCTGTGTTCCAGCGTGCCTGCAGCGAGCCGATCTCGAAGCGGCTGGTGTTGTCGATGTTCCAGCTGCTCAGGCTGCTGTGGGTACGCCGGCCGATGTAGCTGGACACTTCCACCGGCGGATAGAACAGCCGCGTCTTGTTGGCGGCGAAGCTGGCGCGCAGATCGATCCAGGGCGTGTAGGGCGTGTAGTGATAGCTGGCGCGCTGGTTGCGTGCCGAAATCTGCCACGGGTAGTTGTGATAGAAGTCGTTCTCGTAGCGCATGTGGCTCAGGTCCAGCCGGTGCAGCTCACTGGGTTGCAGGCGGGCCTTGAGCAGCCAGCTTCTGGGGTGCTGGCTGCCCGGGTCGGCGCTGTTCTTCTGCCCGTTGGCGGTCGCGTACTCGCTGCTGCGGCTGCTGCTGGCCGCCGCAAGCAGGCCGAACTGACGGTCACCGCCTTCCTCGCTGTGGCGCCAGGCGCCGGCGAAGGTGCGGCCACTGCCATAGCCGTTGTCGCCGTGCCGGTAGCCGGCGCGCAGGCCCCAGTCGCGGCTCTCACCCAGCAGGTCATCGATATCCAGCGTGCGGAAGTTGGCGGTACCGGCCAGGGTGCCAGCGCCATCGCCGCCAGCGACGGCACCGCGCTGCACATCCACCCCGGCCAGCAGGAATGGATCGACATAGGCGAACGGGCCCCCGGAGCCGTGCCCGGCGTTGTTGCGGAAGGTCTGGGTGACACCGTCGATCATCGTGTTGACGCGGCCGGCGCCGGTCATGCCGCGGATGTTGACCTGGAGGCCGGGCTGGCTGCGCGAGTGGAAGCTGTGCGTGCCGGGCATCGAGCGCAGCAGGCTGTTGCCCTCCTGGCGTTCGGCCATCGCCACGCGTTCACTGCCAACGACTGGCGCGAAGCCATCGCGGGTGGCGGGGACGTACTGGCTGGCGCCGGTGCCGGGCGCATGGCCCTGTGCAGGAGTGCCCTGCACGCGCAACGGACCGGTGCGGCGGCTGCCATCGCTGGACTCGGCAGGCGCCGGCTCGAGGGTGGCACGCCGTGCATCGATGAAGCGGGGCCGCAGGCCGGTGCCGGCCAACAATTGTGACAGCGCCTGCCTGTCGTCGAAGTTGCCGCGCAGGGCGGGCGCCATCTGGCGCTGGGGCAGCGCGCCACCGATCACCAGATCGATGCCGGTGAGCCGGCTGTAGGCATCCAGTGCGCCGGCCAGCGGCTGTGCAGGCAGGTCGTAGTGGCGGGTTGCGGTCTGTGCCTGGGCATGGCCGGACAGAAATGGAACCGGGCTGGCGCAGGCCAGCGACAAGGCCAGGACAAGGGGGCGGTGGGACAGCATCGAGGTCTCCAGGGAGTGACGCAGAGCGTCGTCAGCCTGGGAAGACGCACGGGCAGGGACGATGTCAGGGTGCATGGCCGGTGCCGTGCGTTGATGACAGCCACAGCTGCAGTCCGGGACCGATGCGCAGCACGCGGACCTGCAATTGCCGGGCGAGCTGGTCGCGGGTGCCGGTGGCGCCGGTGGCATTGCCCAGCACGGTGACCCGCTGCTGGCGCAGGCGCGCGCCCATGATCCAGGTGTGCCCACCGTCCCAGCGGTCCAGCCCCCGGGCGACATCCTCCAATGGTGCCGATACCCAGTGCAGGCGCCGCTCGCGCCAGGCGAGCACGCCTGCCGGTGCGGCCGACGGGGGGCCGGGTGTCTGGCCATCGAAGCGCAGTTGTTCGCCCTGGCTTGCCTCTCCGCTGCCGCTGCCGCTGTCCACCCGCACCTGGTGTTCGGTGACGGTCACCACGCTGCTGCCGTTCTGCACGGCGACATCGAATGCGGTGCCCAGCGCGGTGACCCTGCCATGCGGCGTGCGCACCTGGAACGGCCGGTCGGCATCGGCGGCAACCTGGAACCAGGCCTGTCCCTTCTTGAGCTGCAGCTGCCGGCGCTGCCCGTCGATGCGGACGCGCACCTCGCTGCCCGGAGAAAGCACGACGCGCGAACCGTCCTGCAAGGGTGTCTCGCGGATCTCGCCGACGGTGGTGCGCAGCACCAGTTCTGGCGGCGGTGCGTGCTGGCGGAGCGACAGGCCCAGCACGCACAGCAGCAGGGCGCCGATGCCCGCCTCGCGCAGGGCGCGCCGGCGGTGACGCTGCTGCTGGCGTTGCAGGCTGGGCAGGCCGGCACCGGCCTGCCACAGCTGCTGCAGGTGCAGGTACTGTGCTGCATGGCGCGGGTCTGCCTGATACCAGTGGGCGAACGCGCGCTCGTCGCGCGTACCGTCATGGCCGTCGAGCCACCAGCGTGCGGCTTCGCGTGCGATCGTGTCCTGGCTCATGGGCCGGGCACCTGTTGCAGCGCGACCAGCGCGCGCAGCAGGTGTCCATGCACGGTCTGCCGGCTGATGCCGAGCTGGCGACCGATTTCGGCCAAGGCCATCTGTTCGACCCGGGCCAGCAGGAACACCTGCCGCGAGCGCGGCGGCAGGGCGGCGATGATCGCGTCAAGGTGACGCAGTTGTTCGAGATCGAGCAGGCGTTGTTCCGGCAGGGGCGCCGGATCGGCGAGGGTGGTCAGAGAGGCTTCGTCCAGCGGGTCTTCCCGGCGGCGCTGGCGTTGCCGGTAATGGTCGGCGATCAGGTTGTGGGCGACGCGGTACAGGTAGGCGCGGCCATTGCTGAGCAGGCCACTGGCGGCGACCTTGACGACACGCAGCCAGGTCTCCTGGACGACGTCATCGGCATCGCTGCGTTGCGGGAGTTTGCGGCGGACGTGGGCGTGCAGCGGCCGGTAATGGGCGGCGCACAGATGCGCGACATCCGTCGGTTCGACAGGCGTGGACACGGGGCGGGCTACAACTGGGAAAGGGAACAGCCCGCGGCGGCAAGGGCAGCGCCTGCACCTTACAGTAAAAGAGAAGCATTTGCATCCATGGTGCCGGCGCATCGAAGGCGAGCGGGCCGGCAGCGCTCTCTGCGTCAGAGGTCGCGGTACTGGATCTGTGCAGCGAGCACGCGCAGGCCTTCGGCATTGCTGGACAGGATGCGTTCTTCGCCAATGCCCTTCTGGCGTTGCAGCTGGAATCCCGCTGCGTTGGGCAGGTGCGCGGCGATGGTCTCCAGGCGTTGCAGCGCATCTGCCCCTTGGCAGTCGAAATGACCCCAGTAGGCGCCGTGACGGTGGACCAGCAGGCGGTAGTTCATCGTGCGTTCTCCGGTAGTTCCTGCAGCCAGTGGTTGAACATCGCAGTCGCGGCTGCGGCCAGCGGGGCGCCATAGCGGCGTGCCTGCGCGCGAAGACCGTTCGGGTCGATGCCCGCCTGGGCCAGCTCGAGCGTGTGGCCGATCAGCCACCGTTCGAACTGCCGCGCGTCCAGTTCCGGGTGGCACTGCAGGGCCAGTGCATGCTTGCCGATGGAAAAGGCCTGGTGGCGGCAGGCGGGTGTGCTGGCAAGACGGTGCGCACCGTCCGGGAGTTCGAAGGCTTCGCCATGCCAATGCAGCACAGGAATGCCCTGCAATGCCAGCAGGGGAGAACGCTGGCCCTCGTCGGTCAGCAGCAGTGGCGCGAATCCGATTTCCTTGCCTCCGCTGGGCGCCACCTCCGCCCCCAGCGCACGTGCCATCAGCTGCGCACCCAGGCAGATGCCGAGGGTCGGCCGCTGCAGGTGCAGGCGCCGTTGCAACAGCGCGATGCTGTCAGCCAGGAAGGGGTAGAGCAGGCCATCGTTGACGCTGACCGGGCCTCCCAGTACGACCAGCAGATCAGCCGCTTCGGCCGCGTCAAGCGCATCGATGCCGGCCTGCAGCACGTGCAGCTGCCAGCCCTGGGCCAACAGCAGCGGCTGCAGCGTGCCGAGGTCTTCGAAGGCGATGTGTTGCAGGACGACTGCGTGCTTCATGCGGCCCCTCCACGGGTGGGCCAGTAGGCGCTGTCCGGTGTCGCGCGTGCTCCGAAGATGGCCTGGCCGACGCGGACCACGGTGGCGCCCTCCTCGATGGCGACCTCGAAGTCGCCGGACATGCCCATCGACAGCTGCGACAGGTCGATGCCGGTCGGCGCGCTGCGCTGCAGCTGGTCGCGCAGCGTGCGCAGGCGGACGAAGCAGGCGCGTACGCGTTCCACCTCCGGAGTGAAGATGGCCAGGGTCATCAATCCGCGTACGCGCAGGCGGTCGAACATGGGCAGCTGCTGCACGAAAGCGTCGACGGCGCCGGGCTCCAGGCCGTACTTGCTGGGTTCGGCGGAGGTGTTGACCTGCACGAACACGTCCAGAGTGCGGTCCTCAAGCAGCAGGCGCTGCTGCAGCGCTTCGGCCACGCGCAGGCTGTCCAGCGCCTGGAATTCACTGGCGAAGTGCGCCACATGGCGGGCCTTGTTGGTCTGCAGGTGGCCGATCACCGACCAGCGCACGCCAAGGTCGGCCATCGACTCGGCCTTGCGCTGTGCCTCCTGCACCTTGTTCTCACCCAGCTCATGGCAGCCGGCAGCCACGGCCATGCGGATGCGCGCCTCATCCACGGTCTTGCTGACCGGCAGCAGGCGCACGCTCTGCGGGTCGCGGCCCGCGCGGGCACAGGCCCGCGCGATGCGCTGGCGCACCGTGAGCAGGTTGCGGGCGATCTGTTCGACGGACTGGGCGACAGGCCAGTCGGCGGCGGCAAGGGGCATGCGTGCACCTCCAATGCAGGGTGGCCAGGGTGGGATACACTGGCACAGGACAAGATTTATTTTGGCATAGGACAAAATGAAAATCACCGGGCACAGTGCCGAATCGATCTTCGACAGCATCCGCGAGGGCATCGGCGACGGGCGGCTGACCGCCGGCAGCGTGCTGCCGCCGGTACGCGAGCTGGCCGAGCGGCTGGGCGTCAACCGCAACACGGTGGCGGCCGCGTACAAGCGGCTGGACGCGGCGGGCCTGGCCAGTACGGGGGGGCGGCGCGGTACCACGGTGCGTGGCGTGCCGGCCCCCGTCGCGCGCGAAGGCAGTCCGCCGGGGCTGGCGCTGCACGATCTGGCAGGTGGCAATCCGGACCCACGGCTGTTGCCGAGCCTGCGCCTGGCACCGGCGCCACCTCGGCTGTATGGCGTGGGTACGGTCGACCCGCGCATGCAGCGGCTGGCACGTGCGTCGCTGGATGCCGATTGTCCGCAGGGCTATGCCCTGGAGCTGAGCCACGGTGCCGTCGATGGCATCGAACGCCTGCTGGCTGCCTGGCTGCTGCCCGGCGACCGCATCGCTGTAGAGGATCCCTGCTTCCTTGGCAGCCTCAACGTGCTCAATGCCGCTGGCCACACGCCGCTGTCCGTGGCGGTGGACACGCATGGGATGCAGGTGGCGTCGCTGCGGCGGGCGCTGGAGGCTGGCGCACGCGCGGTACTGCTGACGCCGCGCGCACATAATCCTACCGGCGCCAGCCTGGATGCGAAGCGGGCGCGGGCACTGCGCCAGCTGCTGGCCGGCTACCCGCAGGTGGCAGTGCTGATCGACGATCATTACGCGTTGCTCTCGCAGCAGGCCTACCACTCGGTGCTGCCCGTCGATGGCCGGCGCTGGGCACTGCTGCGCTCGCTGTCCAAGCCGTTGGGCCCGGATCTGCGCCTGGCGTGGCTGGCCTGCGATGAGGAAACCGCGGTACGGCTGCGCCTGCGGCTGGCAGCGGGAACCGGCTGGGTCAGCCACCTGCTGCAGGACGCGGCGGTCTCGGTGCTGGAATCAGCCACGCAGCGGGCGAAGATCGCTTCGGCCGGCGTGCGTTACCAGCAGCGGTTGCAGTCGCTGCAGATGCTGCTGCAGGCGCGGGGCGTGCAGCAGGCCGTGCCGATGGAGGGGTTGAACCTGTGGTTGCCTCTGCCGGATGACAGCCGCCCGCAGGTACTGGCGCTGGCCGCCCGCGGCTGGCATGTGCGTGCCGGCGAAGTGTTCGCGGTTTCCGCCCCCGGTCATGGCCTGCGCATCACCTGTGCGGCGCTGGGAACACCGCAGCAGCGACAGCTGGCCGATGACCTGGCGGCCGTGCTGGGATGATGAACCCGCGTCCTTCAGGGCGCGGCACTGACGCCGGGGCGCACGTAGTAGGACTGTCCGCTGTCATCTACGAACATCAACTCCGGCTTGCCCTGCCAGGAGGTGAGCATCGCGCCGGTGTTGTTCTGGTGTTTGACCATCAGGCTGGCGCCGCGGTCGGGGTTGGCGACCACCTTGAACACTTCGGTGGTGCCGGCTGCATCGTCAAGCGTCAGCAGGGCTTCGCCACCGTGGTCGGTCGTGCCGTAGCCGCCGCGTTCGGAGCCGTCCGGACCCAGCAGAACCAGGCCGGACAGGGCGCTGGCACGTGTTCCCTGCACCTGGCCGCGACTGCGCGGGTCGGGCACCGGGGCGCCCAGGATCACCCGCGCCTGACCGGCGCCATCGTGGATGACCAGGCCCCGGGCTTCGATCACCCGCTGCGGCGATTGGCTGCGATGCAGGCTCCAGGCAGTCCAGCCGGAAACGAGCAGGGCGAGGGTGGAGACCAGCAGCGTGGTCAGCGTGAGTGCACGGGGCATCGGATCGTCCTTCCTTGGATGTGCCGACGATAACGGAAGCGGGCCGCTCATGACCAGTTCGCTGTGTGACGCGGTGTGTCCTCAGTGGAAGTCGCGGCTTCGGCTGCGCAGGCCCTGCAGCAGTTCATCCAGGCAGTGCATGCGTTGCACGATCACATGCTGCACGCCATCGACACGCTCCAGGCGGCCGTCGATCTGCATCAGCTGGGTATCGACCAGTACACGGTGCTGCCGGTCGGCCAGGTGCCGCCAGACCACGGCATTGACCATGCCGGTTTCATCTTCCAGGGTAAGGAAGGTGACGCCGCTGGCGGTCTGGGGACGCTGGCGCATGCGTACCAGCCCGGCGATGCGTACGCGGCGGCCATGGCCGTGGCCGGCCAGTTGTGCGGCGTCGAGGCAGCCGCGGCTGCGCAGCTGCGTGCGCAGGAATGACATGGGATGGCGACCCAGGGTAGTGCCGATGCTGCGGTAGTCGGCCTGCATGTCTTCCCACGCACTGGGCAACGGCAATGGCACGCGTGCTTCAGCGGTGGTGCGGGCCTGATCGAACAGCGGCAGGCGGTTTTCCACGCCGGAGACATCCCAGCGCGCACGATGACGATGCCCGCTGAGGCCGCGCAGCGCGCCGGCATCGGCCAGCAGGCCCTGATGGCGCCGGTCCAGGACGGTGCGCTGGCACAGATCGCCGACATCGTCGAATGGCCGTCGCGCGCGTTCGCGCATGATGGCCTGTGCCACCTGTTCGTTGCAGCCATCGACCAGGCGCAGGCCCAGCCGGATCGCCGCGGGACCCCTGCTGAAATCCAGCGTGCAGTCCCAGTCGCTGTGGCGCACGTCCACCGGCAGCACGATGATGCCGTGCCGGCGCGCATCCTGCAGCAGCTGGTCGGGGCTGTAGAACCCCAGTGGCTGGCTGTTGATCAGGCTGGCGGTGAACGCGGCCGGATGATGGCACTTCAGCCAGCAGCTGTTATAGGTCAGCAGGGCGAAGCTGGCGGCGTGGCTTTCCGGGAAGCCGTAATCGCCGAAGCCCTTGATCTGCTCGAACAGGTGCTCGCCGTATTCGCGACTGAAGTCGTTCTCCAGCATGCCGGCCAACAGCTTCTCGCGATGCGGCTCCAGCCCGCCGCGGCGCTTCCAGGCCGCCATCGAACGGCGCAGGGCATCGGCCTCGCCCGGGGTATAACCGGCCGCATCCACCGCCAGCTGCATCACCTGTTCCTGGAACAATGGCACGCCCAGCGTACGTGCGAACACGCGTTCCAGCCGCGGTGGGTAGAGCGGATTGTGTGGATCGTTCAGTGCATCAGGGCCGTGCTCGCGCAGGATCCGCCGCCGCTCCAGATAGGGATGCACCATGTCGCCCTGGATCGGACCGGGTCGCACGATCGCGACTTCGATCACCAGGTCATAGAACGTGCGCGGCTGCATGCGCGGCAGCATCGCCATCTGCGCGCGCGATTCGATCTGGAACACGCCGATGGTGTCGGCGGCGCAGATCATGTCGAAGGTCTTCGCATCCTTGGGCGGGATCGCATCCATGCGTCCTTCGTGCAGGCCATGCTGCTTCAGCATTGCCAGGCATTTGCGGATGGCGGTGAGCATGCCCAGCGCCAGGCAGTCGACCTTCATCAGGCCTGTGGCATCCAGATCGTCCTTGTCCCACTGGATGACGGTGCGGTCGGCCATCGCTGCGTTCTCCACCGGCACCAGCGTCGACAGCGGGTGTTCGGAAATCACGAAACCGCCCGGATGCTGCGACAGGTGGCGCGGGAAGTCGATCAGCTCGGCGGTCAATGACAGCAGTCGCCGCATCAGCGGCGTCTCCGGGTCGAAGCCGCGCTCGCGCAGGGTTTCCGGTAGCGGAATGTTGCCACCCCAATGGTCCATCGCCGCGCCCAGTTCATTGACCTGGTCCATCGGCAGTCCCAGCGCGCGGGCGACATCACGGATCGCACTGCGGCCGCGATAGCTGATCGCCACCGCCGTCAACGCGGCGCGTTCGCGGCCATAGCGCTTGAACACGTACTGCAGGACTTCCTCGCGCCGTTCATGCTCGAAATCGATATCGATATCCGGTGGTTCATTCCGCTCGGCGGAGATGAAGCGCTCGAACAGCAGGTTGCTGCGCGCGGGGTCGATCTCGGTCACGCCCAGTACGAAGCACACCGTTGAATTGGCGGCCGAGCCGCGGCCCTGGCAGAGGATGTCCTGGCTGCGGGCGAAGCGCACGATGTCGTGCACGGTGAGGAAGTAGGAGGCATAGTTCTTCTTCTTGATCAATGCCAGCTCGTGCTCGATCTGCCTGCGCTGTGGTTCCTGGATGCCCTCCGGCCAGCGCCAGGGAATCTTTTCTTCCACCAGCTCGCGCAACCAGCTGTCCGGGTCATGACCTTCCGGCACCAGTTCACGCGGGTAGGTGTACTTCAACTGGTCCAGGGTGAAGTGGCAGCGCTCGGCGATGCGCACGGTCTCGGCCAGCAGTTCAGGGGGGTACAACCGGGCCAGCGCGGTGCGCGGGCGCAGATGGCGTTCGCCATTGGGGAACAGGCGCCAGCCGGCTTCGGCCACGCTGCAGCGGTGACGGATCGCGGTCAGCGTGTCCTGCAGCGCGCGGCGGCGGCGCACATGCATGTGCACATCGCCGCTGGCGACCAGCGGCAGGCCGTGGCGTTCGCCGAACGCCTGCAGCTGCTGCAGGCGGCGCGCGTCGTCGTGCTCATGATGCAGTTCCACCGCCAGCCACAGGCGGTCCTTGAAGGCTGCGCGCAGCAGTGGCAGATCGGTGGCGGCGGGCTG
Source organism: Stenotrophomonas sp. STEN009 (assembly GCF_056760395.1). Lineage (NCBI taxonomy): Bacteria > Pseudomonadati > Pseudomonadota > Gammaproteobacteria > Lysobacterales > Lysobacteraceae > Stenotrophomonas > Stenotrophomonas sp. STEN009. Next base: position 35,094 of record NZ_JBRRES010000023.1, read on the forward strand.
CCGGTCCAGCCACAGGCACAACAGGCCGTCGGGCAGGCCGGACAGGTCATCGCGCAGGCAGCGGTACTCGCCCTTGCCGGCCCGCCGCCGGCAGGTGGTGATCAACTGGCACAACCCGGCGTAGGCAGCCTGGTCGGTGCACAGCAGCACCAGCTTCGGGCCCTCTTCGACCTGGAACTCGGCACCGACGATGAGCGCCACGCCCTGTGTCTTCGCTGCCTGCCAGGCGCGCACGATGCCAGCCAGCGAACACTCGTCAGTGATCGCCAGCGCGCGGTAGCCCTGGCCGCGGGCACGTGCGAACAGTTCCTCGGCGGTGGAGGCACCGCGCTGGAAGCTGAAGGCCGACAGGCAGTGCAGTTCGGCATAGCCGGGCAGCTCATCGTGCATGGTGGTTCAGCCGAACCAGCCGTGCAGCATCCACGGTGCATGTGGATCATTGCGCTCACGGAAGGCCCAGCCGCGCTGGCCGTGTGCGGTTTCCACCACGTAGTAGTCACGGCGCGCATCGGCCTGGTCCCACCAGCCTGATTCGATCCGCTCCGGCCCGGTGACGATGCGCAGCCGCGGGTCACGCAGCACCTGTGGTGTGTCCAGCAACCAGCCGGGGCGCAGCGGCCAGCACGCCGGTGGCCTGGCGGGTGCCTGGGTGCCACTGGCGCGTTCGGGGCGATGGTCGGCCTGCACGGCAAGGGGCTGCACGGCGTCATCGCCGAGCCGTGCACGCAGGCGCTCGCGCAGCTGGGTCCACGGCATCGCCTGTGCCGGGCGGGTGTCGAACAGATCGCGTGCGGCGGGCACGAAGGGCGGCAGGTGTTCGGCCTGCAGGCGCAGGGCCCGGCTGCCCGCCGGCAGCGGGAAGGCCTCCATGCGGTTACGGGCGATCTCGAACAGCAGCGCGGCATCGCGCTCGGGTGCGAGCAGGCCGATGGTCAGCACGCTGGCGGGCAGCAGGTCGTGTTCGAAATGCAGGTCGAAACGCTGCACGCCGCCATCGCGCGAGAACAGGAAGGCCGCCAGATCCAGCAGCAGGCGCCGCAGCGGAAACAGCAGGGCCTGGCTGGATTCGATCTCGTACTCGAATTCGATGCGTGCGTCGAAACGGTCTGGTGGCTGGTAGTAGCGCAGGGGTGCGGTGGGCTGGCCACGCAGCGCGTCCAGCTGCTGCAGCACGTCCGGCGCGAAGCGACGCGCCAGGCTTTCGCGCGGCAGGTCGAACACTGCCCCCAGCGTACGCAGCCCGGAGCGGCCAAGCACGGTCACCGCATCGGCCGGCAACCCGCTGCGCGGCAAGGGCAGCTGCGCCAACAGGGCTGGCAACTGTCCTGCATCGATACCGAGGCCATCATGCACGTTGGCCAGCACCCGTGCGGCATGGGGATTGGGCGCCGCGACCAGGCGGTGACGGAATCCAAGTTCATGCAGGCCATCACGCAGGCGCCGCTCGATCGCCAGCCAATCGCCGAACAGGGCACGGCTGGCACCGATCTCCAGGACCAGGGCATGGGGAAAGTCGAGGCTGACCTGCGAACTGAAGCCGTACAGCCAGCTGGCCAGCAACTGGCGGGTGTGCAGCTCGGTGGCCGGATCGTAGTCATGCAGCTGCAGGTCCTGCACCAGTACCTGTGCGGCCGACAACAGCATGCCCGGACGCAGGCCGGCTGCACGCGCAGCAGGGCTGACGGCGCGCAGCACGCGACGCTGCGCCGGCCCCTGCAGCAGCACCAGTGGCCGCTGCGGATCCGCTTGCAGGCGCAGCACGCAATCCAGCGCCAGCTGCGGCAACAACAGGCAGGCCCAGTTCATGCGGCCGCCTCAGTGGGCGATGGCCAGTGGCAGCGGCTGTGCCGGCGGCAATCCGCCACGGCACTTCAGGACCCGGACCTGGCCGTGGTCGAGCTGCAGGCGCAGGCTGGCCGGGGACGGGTTGCGGGCTGCACGCGCCTCGCGGAACACGAAGCCCAGGCACTGGCCACTGTCGGCGGCTACCTGCAGGCGGCGCAGGGCGCGGTCGTCGGCCTGCTGTGGCCAGCACAGCACTGCCGCGCAGGCCGCCGAGCGCAGGCATTGTTCGGTGGCCCACAGCGCCTGCTTCGGCCCGGCCTGGATGATCTGCAGCTGCGCCAGATCCAGCCCGGCCGCGGCCCAGGCCGGCGCATGCGGCCGGTAAGGCGGCGCGACCAGCACGATCGGCCGCTCGCGGCGGCTCAGCTTTGCCAATGCCGGCCAGACCAGTGCCAGTTCGCCTACACCCGGCGCGCCCTGCAGCACCTCGCACAGCCCGCTGGCCGGCCATCCCCCCCCGGGCAGGCGTGCATCCAGGGCGGGGTGGCCACTGGCCAGATGGTCGCTGGCCGGGCCGTGCCGCGCCGGACCGCGCCATAGCTGGCGACCGTCCAGGAGACGGTCGAGGGCAATGACCGCACCCATCAGCCCACCGTCCGGAAACGCGTGGGGGCTGGCTGAGAGCGACAATAGTTGTCGGAAACGGCTGGCATGGAGCGAGTATCGACAGGCCGGTATCAAGGGCTGAGACCGGACATGCTACTCGCCTCGTGAGTAGAATTACTAATGAATTCGGGAGCCGCGTTTCAGGTTGCTGAAGAGCGGGCGCGGTTCATCGATCAACGTGCCCCGCACTCACCGCCCCTGCGGATCCGGGCGATGGTGCACGTACTCGACCACGGTGCCATCGGGATGGACTGCATTGAACGCCGCACCGGTCGGGACGATCTGCAGCGGGAAGATGATCTCGGCCCCGGCAGCGATCAGTTTGTCGTGATAGGGCCGGACATCGTCGACCAGCAGGGTGCCCGTGGTCGAGGTGAAGGGTGCCAGTGCGGTCTCGCTGCCTTCGATCAACAGGAAGGCACCGACCATGGCCAGGCGCAGTCCTGCATCGGGAAACGGAAACCCGGCATCAGCGACCACACCCTGCAGCTGCTCGTAGAACGCCACACTGCGCTCCAGTTCGCCGGGAGCGACGAATACGCGGATCAGCACGCGCGGGCTGCGTTGGCTGGAGGTGTCACAGCGGTCGCGCCAGAGATGGTCGAAGTCGCGATGTACGTTCATGGGCGTGATCCGTGGCCAGGGGCTTCCATTATCGGCAGCGCCGCGCACCCCACTGATGACCGCCGGTGATGGACTGATAACCGGCGTGCAGGGGCTGGCCTGTGCCTTAGGTCCTGTTGACAGGCATGAACGCCCTCGCACAATCTTCACAGGTTGGGCCACGTGCGTGGCCCGGGCAGGCAGGTTGTCACGCCGGGAGGAGGGTCCCGCGCGCAGACCGGTCCGCCCTCCGGCCTGAGGTGTTGCCCGGCAACGCCTGTACGGCATGAACGCTGCACCCTTCGGCGGCATTTTCCCTGGACCGATTGCCTTGGCAACGGAATTACGCCCGTCGATGAAAACGTTTACAAAGCCGCTTGCCCTGTCCCTCGCCGTGTCCGCCGCCGTCATCGCGCCGGCGTGGGCCGATCCCGCCGCGTTCACCGTGTTGACCCTGGAGCAGGCGCCGCCGGCCGAAGCGATGCCGGCCCTGGCCACCCAGCTTGGATCCCTGCAGGTGGATGCCGTGAGTGTGCGGCAGGTGCAGCGCAGCATCGACCAGGTCGATCCGCTGCAGCTGCTGGCTGATGGCCTGGGCTACGAATACCGCTTCATCGCCGCCGGGAAGGACGATGGTCGGACCCAGCGCGGTCAGGCCGTGCTGACCCGGTTGCCGATCGCGGCGGAATCCGGCCCGGACCAGCCGGGGCTGAACTACCTGCGCCTGGATGACGGTCGCCACACCGTTGCGGTCTACACCGATGCCGGCGCGGGTGCCCTGCAGTTGCCGGCCCTGGTGTCGCGTTCGCGGCTGGGTGCGCCGGCGGTGCTGCTCGGCGCTGTTGCTGGCGATTCCGCCAAGGCTGCCGGTTTCGATCCGGCGCGGGTGGTCCCGGAAGCCGATGCCAGCTACTTCAGCGATGGCTTCCAGGCCGCCAGCAGTGCGCCGTTCAAGGTTGAGGGCAGCGCCCTGCGCGCGACCCTGCTGACCCTGGCCTATGCCGCCGACAAGGGGGGCGATGCGCCGTGGATGGACACCACCCTCAACGCCGACGCCCGCGCTGCGCTGCTGCTGAAGGCGATGACCGAGGATGAGAAATTCCAGATGCTGCACAGCTACTTCGGGCTGGGCAAGGACGGCGGCCCGCTGCCGGACGGCGCGGTCGGTTCGGCCGGTTTCGTGCCGGGCGTGCCGCGCCTGGGCATTCCCTCGCAGCAGTCGGCCGACGCCGGCGTCGGTGTGACCAACCCCGGCGGCATCCGGCCCGGCGACTTCGCCACCGCCATGCCCTCCGGCCCGTCCACCGCATCGAGCTGGAACCGCGAAGTGGCTTTCGCAGGCGGCGCGACGATGGGCCGCGAGGCCTGGCAGCAGCGTTTCAACATCCTGCTTTCCGGCAGCGTCAACCTGCAGCGCGATCCGCGCAACGGCCGCAACTTCGAGTACGCCGGCGAAGATCCGCTGCTGGCAGGCTCGATGGTCGGCGCGTTGATCCAGGGCGTGCAGAGCCAGCACGTGATCTCCTCGATGAAGCACTTCGCGCTGAACGACATGGAGACCCGCCGCAACTTCCATGACGTACGCATCGGCGAACAGGCCATGCACGAGTCCGACCTGCTGGCCTTCGAGATCGCGCTGGAGACCGGCCGCCCGGGCGTGGCGATGTGCTCGTACAACAAGATCAACGGCACCTACGGCTGCGAGAACGGCTACCTGATGAACCAGGTGCTGAAGCAGGAATGGAAGTTCCCTGGTTTCGTGATGTCCGACTGGGGTGGCGTGCACAGTGGCTCAAAGGCGGCGCTGGCCGGCCTGGACCAGCAGTCGGCCGGTGAAGTGTTCGACGCGGCGGTGTTCTTCGACGAGCCGCTGCGCCTGGCCGTGCACGGCGGCGTGGTGCCGCAGGCGCGCCTGAACGACATGGTGGCGCGCATCCTGCGCACGATGTTCCTGCACGGCAACTTCGACAACCCGCCGCAGCACCAGAAGGTTGATGCCGAGGCCGGTTTTGCCGTGGCACAGCGCACGGTGGAAGAGGGCAGCGTGCTGCTGCGCAATGAAGGCAACCTGTTGCCGCTGGCCGACAGCGTGAAGCGCATCGTCATCATCGGCGGCCATGCCGACAAGGGCGTGATCGGTGGTGGCGGTTCGTCGATGGTGGGCGTGACCGCAAAGGGCACCAACGCGGTGCCGGGCGTGATGCCGACCACCTGGCCGGGCCCGGTGATGTTCCATCCGTCCTCGCCGCTGGAGGCGCTGCGTGCAGCGCGCCCGGACGCCACCATCGCGTATGTGGACGGCAGCAATGCCGCGGCTGCAGCCAAGGCCGCCGCACAGGCGGATGTCGCCATCGTGTTCGCCACGCAGTGGGCCGCCGAATCGGTGGATCTGCCGGACATGCAGCTGCCGGACAACCAGGATGCGCTGATTTCGGCGGTGGCCAAGGCCAACCCGAAGACCGTGCTGGTGCTGGAAACCAACGGCCCGGTGCGCACGCCGTGGCTGGCGCAGGTGCCGGCGATGCTGCAGGCCTGGTATCCCGGCATCCGCGGTGGCGAGGGCATCGCCGCACTGCTGACCGGCCAGGCCAATCCGTCCGGCCGCCTGCCGGTGACCTGGGTGACGGACGAGTCGCAGCTGCCGCGCCCGCATATCGATGGCCTGGGCTTCAAGCCGGCCAAACCGTTCGGTGATGTGTTCGATTTCGATATCGAAGGCGCCAACGTCGGCTACAAGTGGATGGCCGCCAAGGGCCTGACTCCGACCTTCGCCTTCGGCCATGGCCTGTCCTACACCTCCTTTGCCTACGACAACCTGAAGGTGAGCGTGGAAGGTTCGCGCCTGGTCGCCAGCGTGGACATCCGCAACACCGGCAAGCGCGCCGGTGCCGACGTGGCCCAGCTGTACCTGAAGCTGCCGGCGGGCAGCAGCACGCCGATCCGGCTGATCGGCTACGACAAGGTGCAGTTGCAGCCGGGTGAGCAGCGCCGCATCCGTATCGAAGCCGAGCCGAAGACCCTGGCCCACTACGATGCGCAGGCCCGCCAGTGGAAGATTGAAGGTGGCACCTACCAGGTGCAGCTGTCGCGCAATGCCGCCGAACCGCTGCAGAGCGCGGACGTGCAGCTGGTGGAGCAGGTGCTGCGCTGACACCGCGTGGTACTCACGCTTGCAGACACGGCCCCGCAAGGGGCCGTGTCTGTTTGCGGGCTGGGGCGGCGGGGGCGCCGGGGGGGGGGGGGGGGCGGCGCCCCCCCGCCCCCCCCCCCCGCGGGGGGGCGTTCGGTGGGGGGGGGGCGCGGCCCCCGGGGCGGGGCGGGCCGGGCCGCCCCCCATTCCCCCGCCCCCCGGTTCGCCCCCGCCCTGGCCGGGCGGCGCAACGATGGGCAGAGGAATGCGGTAGCACCGGGCCATGCCCGGCGGCGCAACGATGGGCCGAGGAATACGGTAGCGCCGGGCCCTGCCCGGCGAGCGCAGCGGCAGCATAGGCACATGTGCCATCAGTCCTGCCCGCATCCGCCGCAGAATGCAAAGCCGTCACACCCTTCACAGGGCAGGGCAGGAGTAGGCTTGGAACTTTCCCGCCGGAAGGGGTTGTCCATGCGTGTGCGTGCCGTTGCAATAGCCATCGCCCTTTGCCTGTCCAGCAGCGTGCTGGCTGCCGATACTCCGCCGATGACCCCGGACATCAGCGGCAAGCCTTTCGTTGCCCCGGATGTGGGGCGCGACTACGACAAGCGCGTGGTGATGGTGCCGATGCGTGATGGCACCAGGCTGTATACGGTGATCGTGGTACCCAGGGGCGCCCGTAACGCGCCGATCCTGCTGACCCGCACGCCCTACGATGCTGCCGGCCGCGCCAACCGCAGTGACTCGCCGCGCATGCGCGACCTGCTGCCACAGGGCGACGAGGTGTTCGTCGACAGCGGTTACATCCGCGTATTCCAGGACATCCGTGGCAAGTACGGCTCCGAAGGCGATTACGTGATGACCCGGCCGCTGCGCGGGCCGTTGAACAACACCAAGGTGGATCACTCCACCGACGCCTGGGACACCATCGACTGGCTGGTGAAGCACGTGCCCGAGAGCAACGGCAAGGTCGGCATGCTGGGCTCGTCCTATGAAGGTTTCACCGTGGTGATGGCGTTGACCGATCCGCATCCGGCGTTGAAGGTGGCGGCACCACAGAGCCCGATGGTCGATGGCTGGATGGGCGACGACTGGCTCAACTACGGTGCCTTCCGCCAGGTCAACTTCAACTACTTCGCGATGCAGACCGAGAAGCGCGGCAAGGGCACGCCGCTGCCGAGCCTGGGCTATGACGACTACAGCACGTTCCTGCGCATCGGCTCGGCTGGCGACTACGCCCGTTTCACCGGCGTGGACCAGCTGACCTGGTGGAAGAAGCTGGTCGAGCACCCGGCGTATGACGCCTTCTGGCAGGGCCAGGCGCTGGATGCGGTGATGGCCAAGACGCCGTTGAAGGTGCCGACCCTGTGGTTGCAGGGCCTGTGGGACCAGGAGGACATGTGGGGTGCCAACCACGCCTACCAGGCGATGGAAGGGCGCGATAGCGGCAACGACCGCAACTATCTGGTGATGGGGCCATGGCGGCACAGCCAGGTGAACTACAGCGCCAGCGAACTGGGCGCGCTGAAGTTCGACGGCGATACCGCGCTGCAGTTCCGCCGCGATGTGCTCAAGCCGTTCTTCGACCAGTACCTGGTGGACGGCGCGCCGAAGGCGGACACACCGCCGGTGCTGATCTACAACACCGGTGAAAACCACTGGGATCGCCTGAAGGGCTGGCCGCGCAGCTGCGACCAGGGGTGCGCCGCCAGCAGCAAACCGCTTTATCTGCGTGCCGGCGGCAAGCTGGCGTTCCAGGCGCCGGCGGCGGGCGAGGGCGACTTCGAGGAATACGTGTCCGACCCGGCCAAGCCGGTGCCGTTCGTACCGCGCCCGGTGCGCTTCGGTGACCGCGACATGTGGACGACCTGGCTGGTCAAGGATCAGCGCTTCGTCGATGGCCGACCTGACGTGCTGACCTTCATCACCGAACCGCTGGCCGCGCCACTGCGCATCGGCGGCGCGCCGGTAGTGCACCTGCAGGCGTCCACCAGCGGCACCGACAGCGACTGGGTGGTGAAGCTGATCGATGTGTATCCGGACCAGGAGGCCTCGGCGCCGGAGATGGGTGGCTATGAGCTGCCGGTGTCACTGGCGATCTTCCGTGGCCGCTACCGCGAAAGCTTCAGCGATCCGAAGCCGCTGGCGGCGAACCAGGTGCTGCCCTACCGCTTCGACCTGCCCAACGCCAACCACACCTTCCAGAAGGGGCACCGGGTCATGGTGCAGGTGCAGTCGAGTCTGTTCCCGCTGTATGACCGCAACCCGCAGACCTATGTGCCGAACATCTACCTGGCCAAGCCGGGCGACTACCAGAAGGCCACGCAGCGGGTCTGGCACAGCGCGGCGCAGGCCAGCTACATCGATCTGCCGGTGTACTGAAACGGGGCGGGCAACGCCGGGCCTGGCCCGGCGCCACCTTCCATGGGCAACGCCGGGCCATGCCCGGTCGCGGTGGACCGGGCATGCAGCCGTCGTCAGGCATCCAGTGCCGGGTAGTCGATGTAGCCGTGTTCGCCACCGCCATACAACGTGGCCGGGTCGAGCTCGGCCAACGGCGCACCGCTGCGCAGTCGAGCGACCAGATCCGGGTTGGCAATGAAGGGCCGACCAAACGCGATCATGTCGGCATAGCCGCTGGCAAGGGCCTGCCCGGCACGCTCAGCGTCGTATCCGTTGTTGGCGATCCAGGCACCACGGAAGCGTGCGCGCAGCGCAGGGTAGTCGAACGGGATGTTGTCCCGATCGCCACCGGTTGCACCTTCGATGACATGGATGAAGGCCAGTCCGTCGATCGTGTCCAGGCGCTCCACTGCACGGTTGAACAGCGGTTGCGGGTTGCTGTCATGGGCATCATTGACCGGGGTGACCGGTGACAGGCGCACGCCGGTGCGGCCGGCGCCGATTGCTTCGGCGACCGCGCTGACCACCTCGAACAGCAGCCGCGTACGGTTCTCGATGCTTCCACCGTAGGCATCGTCCCGATGGTTGCTGCCATCGCGCAGGAACTGGTCGATCAGGTAGCCGTTGGCTGCATGTACCTCGACGCCATCGAAGCCTGCGGCAATGGCATTGCGCGCGGCGACGCGGTAATCCTCGATGAGTTGCGGGATCTCCTCCAGCGCCAATGCGCGCGGCGCGGAGACATCCTCGAATCCATTGGCGGTGAAGGTCTTGCCATTGGCGCGGAGAGCGCTGGGTGCCACCGGCACTTCGCCTTCCGGCAGCAGGCTGGTGTGGGAGATGCGACCCACATGCCACAGCTGCAGCACGATGCGGCCACCTTCGGCGTGTACCGCGTCGGTGATGGATTTCCACGCAGCGACCTGCTCGGCGCTGTAGATGCCCGGCGTATCAAGGTAGCCCTGGCCCAGAGGGCTGATCTGGGTGGCTTCTGCAATGATCAGGCCGGCACTGGCACGTTGGCGGTAATAGGTGATCGCCAGCGGAGAAGGGACGCGGTCGGGCAGGGCGCGGTTGCGCGTCAGCGGTGCCATGGCGATGCGGTTCGCGGCAGCGATGTCACCCAGGTGAGTGGGCGTGAACAGCAGGGCGTCAGCGGGATTCATTGGAGTTTCCACAGCAGGGGAGGGTGAGGTCGAGCATACGGTCGAACGCGTTGCAGCGATGGGAAGGTTCGTTGCAGCGCCTGGAAGTGGCGCGGCCGTAACACGGCGGGGCGTACCGTGGGTCGCGGGTGGACGCGTGTCCACATCGATTCCCGATAGATGGAGAACACAGATGATCGACTATCAGCTCGGCGGCAAGACGGCGATCGTGACCGGTGGCGTTTCCGGCATCGGCCTGGCCGTGGCCGAACTGCTGGCAGCGTCCGGTGCTGCGGTGTCAGTGTGGGACCTGAAGCAGGACGCGGTGGACGCCACCGTGGAAGCGCTGGCCCGGCGTGGCAGCCGCGCCATCGGCATCGCCTTGGATGTCACGGATGAGGCTGCCGTGGAGGCGGCGGTGCAGCGCACAGTGAAGGAGCTGGGCGGGGTGCACGTCGCGGTCAACAACGCCGGCATCAGCGGTCCGGCGGCGAGCAGCGGCGACTATCCCGTCGATGGCTGGAAGCGGGTGGTCGATGTGAATCTGACCAGTGTATTCCTGTGCCAGCGTGCGCAGATCCAGGCCATGCGCGCGGCCGGGAAGGGCGGGAGCATCATCAACATGGCCTCGATCCTGGGCCAGGTGGGCTATGCCGGTTCGACCGCGTACGTGGCAGCCAAGCATGGTGTGGTCGGCCTGACGCAGACTGCAGCGTGGGAGCATGCCGCCGATGGCATCCGTGTCAATGCGGTGGGGCCGGGCTTCATCGCCACGCCGCTGCTGGAGAAGATGGATCCGAAGGTGCGCGCCACGCTGGAAGACCGCCACGCGTTGAAGCGCCTGGGCAAGGCCGAGGAAGTGGCGGCGCTGGTGGCCTGGCTGGCCAGCGATGATGCCTCGTTCGCGACCGGCACCTATTACGCGATCGATGGCGGTTATCTGGCGCAGTGATGCGGTGACCACAGGGACGGTGGTGCCGGGCAGGGCCCCGCGCGACCCGGTGAAAGGGCCGTGGTGGGGCCTTAACCGTGATCCGACGGCTGACGCGCAACGCTCCGGGAAACTCCCGGAGACGTCGATGGAACTCAACCAGGATGTATCGATCCTGCTGCGCGTGGCCGCCGCGATGCTGTTCGGTGGCGTGCTCGGTATCGAGCGCGAGATGGGCAAGCATGCGGCGGGCCTGCGCACGCACATGATGATTGCCGGCGCCGCAGCGCTCATCGTGGGGCTCGGCGATTCCGTGGCCGAGCATTTCCAGCAGGAGCGCTACCGCGACCTGCTGCAGGTCGACCCGGTGCGCCTGATCGAAGCGGTGGTGGCCTGCGTCGGCTTCGTTGCCGCAGGCACCATCCTGCGTGGCAGCCGCGAGGACCAGGTCAGCGGGCTGACCACGGCCAGTTCGCTGGTGATGGCCGCCGCCATCGGGATTGCGGTGGGCATCGGCAAGTACGTCATTGCCCTTGGTGTGAGCGTGCTGTGCCTGCTGGTGCTGGCGGTGATGCGACGGTTGGCGGACAGGCTCTAGCGGGGCAGCACCTTCGAGCTTCTGTCATGTGGCGCTTTATTGGTAATACCAATATGTCCGGTAACTCTATGGTCTAATAGGCTCTTCGTCGAAATGGCGGTTCAATCGGCTTCAAATGGTCCGATGAATCTGATTATTGGTAATACCAATAATCGTGACCACGGCGTCCCATCGCATGCGGTGGGGAAACATTCCGCCCCCCCGTCGAGAGCCTCCATGCAGCCCTGGCAACACCTGTACGACCCCGCCGGCAACCTGTGGTTGTCCAGCCTGATCGCGTTGCTGCCGATCGCGTTCTTCTTCGTTGCCCTGGCCGTGCTGCGCATGAAAGGCTGGCTGGCCGGCACGATCACCGTGGCCATCGCACTGGCCGTGGCCCTGCTGTTCTACCGCATGCCGCTGACCCAGGCGTTGGGAGCGGCCGGCTTCGGTTTCGTCTACGGGCTGTGGCCGATCGCCTGGATCATCATCGGCGTGGTGTTCCTGTACAAGGTCTCGGTCAAGACCGGACAGTTCGACATCATCCGCGCTTCGATCCTGTCGGTGACCGAAGACCAGCGCCTGCAGATGCTGATGGTCGGCTTCGCCTTCGGTGCCTTCCTGGAAGGCGCGGCGGGGTTTGGCGCGCCGGTGGCGATCACCGCAGCGCTGCTGGTCGGGCTGGGCTTCAAGCCGCTGTATGCAGCGGGCCTGTGCCTGATCGTCAATACCGCGCCGGTGGCATTCGGTGCGATGGGCATTCCGATCATCGTGGCGGGACAGGTCACCGGGCTGGAGGCCTTCGAGATCGGCCAGATGGCCGGTCGCCAGCTGCCGTTCCTGACCATCATCGTGCTGTTCTGGATCATGGCGATCATGGATGGCTGGCGTGGCGTCAGGGAAACCTGGCCGGCTGTGCTGGTGGCCGGCGGGTCGTTCGCCATTGCCCAGTACCTGACCTCCAACTTCATCGGGCCGGAGCTGCCGGACATCACCGCGTCGCTGGCGTCGCTGGTGTGCCTGACCCTGTTCCTGCGCCGCTGGAAGCCGGTACGGATCTTCCGCTTCGATACCGAAACCAGCGCCGAGGCGGCCGCCCAGGCGCTGGAAGCGCCGCGCTACAGCGTTGGCCAGATCGCCAAGGCCTGGTCGCCGTTCCTGATCCTTACCGCGATGGTCACGCTGTGGAGCATCAAGCCGTTCAAGTCGCTGTTCGCGGCGGGTGGCCCGCTGGAAAGCTGGGTGCTGAAGATCCCGGTGCCGGGCCTGGACCAGATGGTGCAGAAGATGCCACCGATCGTGCCTGCGCCGTTGAGCTACGAGGCGGTCTATAAATTCGACGCGTTCTCGGCCACAGGCACGTCGATCATCCTCGCCGCAGTGATTGCCATCATCGCCCTGCGCATGCCGGCCAAGGCGGCGCTGCAGACCTTCGGCGAGACCGTGCGCGAGCTGCGCACACCGATCTATTCGATCGGCATGGTGCTGGCCTTCGCCTTCATCGCCAACTATTCGGGCCTGTCGGCCACGCTGGCGCTGGCGCTGGCCCACACCGGCAAGGCATTCACCTTCTTCTCGCCGTTCCTGGGCTGGCTGGGCGTGTTCCTGACCGGCTCGGACACGTCCTCCAACGCGCTGTTTTCGGCCTTGCAGGCCACCACTGCGCAGCAGATCGGCGTGTCCGAGGTGCTGCTGGTGGCGGCCAACACCACCGGCGGCGTCACCGGCAAGATGATCTCGCCGCAGTCGATTGCCATCGCCTGCGCCGCGGTCGGCCTGGCCGGCAAGGAATCGGACCTGTTCCGCTTCACTGTCAAGCACAGTCTGATCTTCACCGTGATGGTCGGCCTGATCACCACCGCGCAGGCGTACTGGCTGACCTGGATGATTCCCTGAGCCATGCAGCCGACGACCTATCCGCGCAGCATGGGCCGCACCTGTCAGGCGCTTCGGGCCACAATGGCGCCATGAGCACGCAACGGATTTCAGACAAGGTGGCCGCGCAGCTGCGTGGTCTGGTGCAGGAGCGGCAGCTGCAGCCGGGTGACCGGCTTCCGGCCGAGCGCGCGCTGGCGGTGCAGCTGGGTGTCTCGCGCACGGCGCTGCGCGAGGCCATCGCGCAGTTGTCCAGCCAGGGCCTGCTGAGCGCACGCGTGGGCGGCGGCACCTACGTGGCGGAGCCGGCCACGCGCGCGCGGCAGGCGCTGGATGAACCCCTGGCTCCGTACCTGCCGTTGTTCCAGGGCGACCCGGAATACCGCTTCGACGTGCTGGAGATCCGTCACGCGCTGGAAGGAGCGACGGCCTGGCATGCAGCGCTGCGTGCCACCGATGAGGATCGGGCACGCATCGCCCAGGCCTTCCAGACCATGATGGATGCGCATGGCAAGGATGATCCTTCAGGCGAGGCGGAGGCCGATGCGGCCTTCCACCTGTCCATCGCCGAAGCGTCGCACAACCTGGTGCTGCTGCAGGTGATGCGTGGCCTGTTCGATCTGCTGCAGACCAACATCTCGCAGAGCCGCGAAAAGCTCTACACCTCGGCCAGAACATTCTCGCCGTTGTCCGACCAGCATCGCGAAATGATGGATGCCGTGCTGGCCGGTGATCCGGAGCGCGCGCGCGCCGCCGCGCATGCCCACCTCGAGTTCGTGCACACCACGCTGCGCACGCTCGACGACAACGAAGCCCGGCGCGCGCGGGCCTCGCGCCTGCCTTCCCCACACGGTTGACCCGATGATCATCTCCGCCTCCACCGATTACCGCGCCGCAGCCAAACGCCGGCTGCCGCCGTTCCTGTTCCACTACATCGATGGCGGCGCCTATGCCGAGCACACGCTGAAGCGCAACGTTTCGGATCTGTCCGACATCGCACTGCGCCAGCGCGTCCTGCGCAACATGTCCGACCTGAGCCTGGAGACCGAGCTGTTCGGCCAGACGCTGGCGATGCCGGTGGCACTGGCGCCGGTCGGCCTCACCGGCATGTATGCACGCCGCGGTGAAGTGCAGGCGGCGCGGGCAGCTGACAGCCGCGGCATTCCGTTCACCCTGTCCACCGTGTCGGTGTGCCCGATCGAGGAAGTGGCCCCGGCGATCCAGCGGTCGATGTGGTTCCAGCTGTACGTGCTGCGCGATCGCGGCTTCATGCGCAACGCCCTGGAGCGCGCCCAGGCGGCGGGCGTTACGACGCTGGTGTTCACCGTGGACATGCCGGTACCGGGTGCGCGCTATCGAGACGCGCACTCCGGCATGAGCGGTCCGAATGCTCCGCTGCGCCGCATCGGCCAGGCCATCACCCATCCGCGCTGGGCCTGGGACGTGGGTCTGTTCGGACGTCCGCACGATCTCGGCAACATCTCCACCTATCGCGGCAACCCCACCGGGCTGGAGGACTATATCGGCTGGCTGGGCAGCAACTTCGATCCATCCATTTCGTGGAAGGACCTGGAGTGGATCCGCGAGTTCTGGAAGGGACCGATGGTGATCAAGGGCATCCTCGACCCGGAAGACGCACGCGACGCGGTTGCATTCGGTGCCGACGGCATCGTGGTCTCCAATCACGGGGGGCGCCAGCTCGATGGTGTGCTGTCCACCGCACGCGCGCTGCCGGCCATCGCTGACGCGGTACAGGGCGACCTGAAGATCCTCGCCGATTCCGGCATCCGCACCGGACTGGACGTGGTGCGCATGCTGGCGCTGGGCGCTGACACCGTGCTGCTGGGGCGGGCCTTCGTCTATGCGCTCGCGGCGCAGGGTGAGGCCGGCGTGGCCAACCTGCTGGACCTGATCGCCAGGGAGATGCGCGTGGCAATGACGCTGACCGGCGCACACCGCATTACCGACATCGGCCGAGATTCACTGGTGCGGCTGCCATGATTGGCCACGGGGCCATGCTGTCGCAGCTGCGTGCTGCTGTCGGCAGCCGCCATGTGCTGACCCGCGACAAGGCGACCCGCCGCTTCCGCCGGGGCTATCGCTTCGGCGACGGCGCGGTGCTGGCCGTGGTGCGTCCGGGCACGTTGCTGGAATTGTGGCGTGTGCTGCAGGCGGCGGTGCAGGGTGGGGCAGCCATCATCCTGCAGGCCGCCAATACCGGCCTGACCGGCGGCTCGACCCCGGATGGCAATGATTATGGGCGCCCGGTCGTGCTGGTCAGCACCCTGCGCCTGACCGGCATCCAGTTGTTGAACGAAGGCCGCCAGGTGGTGTGTCTGCCGGGCGCCACCCTGGACCGGCTGGAGCAGACGCTGGCGCCGCTGGGGCGCGAGCCGCATTCGGTGATCGGCTCGTCCTGCATCGGCGCTTCGGTGCTGGGCGGCATCTGCAACAACTCCGGCGGTGCGCTGGTGCGGCGTGGCCCCGCTTATACCGAGCTGGCGCTATATGCGCAGGTCGATGCGCAGGGCCGGTTGCAGCTGGTCAACCACCTGGGCATCGCGCTGGGCGATACGCCCGAGCAGATCCTGCAGCGCTTGCAGGCCGGTGACTACGATGCCGCCGATGTCAGCGACGGCGACGGCCGTTCCGCGTCCGACCCGCGCTACGCCGACGAGGTGCGCAGGGTCGATGCCGATACACCGGCGCGCTTCAATGCCGATCCCAGTCGTCACTACGAAGCGGCGGGTTCAGCCGGCAAACTGGCGGTGTTCGCGGTGCGCCTGGATACGTTTGAGAAGGAGCCCGCCGAGGTCTTCTACATCGGCAGTAACCGTACCGGGAGTTTCACCGCCATCCGCCGCCAACTGCTGACCGGCTTCGATTGCCTGCCGATTGCCGGTGAGTACATCCACCGAGACGCCTACGATATCGGCGAGCGCTATGGAAAGGACACATTCCTGCTGATCGACCGGCTCGGGACCGCACGGGTGCCCGCGGCATTCGCACTGAAGAGCAGGGTTGACGGCTGGTTCGAGCGGCTGGGCCTGCGCGGCGTGACCGACCGGGTAATGCAGGTGCTGACCGGCCTGTTGCCCTCGCACCTGCCCCAGCGCATGGGCGAGTTCCGGCAGCGTTACGAGCATCATCTGCTGCTGAAGGTCTCCGCACAGGATGCAGCCGAGACCGAGGCCTGGTTGCAGCAATTCTTCGCCGAGCACGAAGGCGGCTATTTCCACTGCACGGCCGAAGAAGGGCGCAAGGCCTTCCTGCATCGTTTTGCCGTGGCCGGTGCTGCCGTGCGCTATCGCGAGGTGCATCGCCAACAGGTGCAGGACATCGTCGCGCTCGACATCGCATTGCGTCGCGACGACGCAGACTGGTTCGAGCAGCTGCCCGCCGCCATCGAAAGTCGCCTGCTGCACAAACTGTACTACGGCCACTTCCTGTGCCACGTGTTCCACCAGGACTACATCGCACGCAAGGGCGAAGATCCGATGGCGATCGAGCACGCGATGTGGGCACTGCTCGACCGGCGCGGGGCCGAGTATCCGGCCGAGCACAACGTTGGCCACCTGTACCCGGCCAAGCCGGCGCTGGCTGGGTTCTACCGACAGTTGGACCCGAGCAACACCTTCAACCCGGGCATCGGGCAGACTTCGAAGGCCAAGGGCTGGGGTGGCTGCGACTGCGGATGATGTAGAGCCGAGCCCGTGCTCGGCTGCACTTCCCGGCAGGCAGCAGTCGAGCATGGCTCGACTCTACCCGGGCAACGGTTACCATCGGAATTCCAGCCGCAGGAGCCGCCCATGCCCCCCATCGTTGTCCGCACGACCGTTTGTGCTGCACTGCTGGCCGCCCCGATCCTGGTGTTGGCGCAGGGCTCGATCCTGCCACAGCAGCGCGATGCCGCCGGCAATGTGATGGAGCCGCTGGGGCACGTGCTGATCACCCCGGAGGCAGGCCCGGCAGGACTTTATGAGTGCACCCAGGACGGCAACTGGTGTGTACGCGTGCAACCGGTGGCCGAAGAGGGGAAGCGGCCCACCGTGCTGGAAGTGCTTGAGAAGGTGCCGGGCCAGGGCAAGCCAAATAGCTACCACGTCCGCATTGACGTGCCGCAGGAAAGCGAACTGAAGCTGTGGCCGTGGATCGTACGCCTGGCACCCGGTGTCGGCGCGGATGAGGACGTGATTGACCCGCAGCCGCGTGCCCGCCAGAACGTACTGGTAGGCGCCACGGTCACCTTCAGCATGATGTACTCCGGCGGTGGTGCAGACGCATCGACGCTGCAGCTGGCACGCGTGCGCCACCTGCAGGATGGCGTCCAGGTGGACGATGATGTGCTGACCGTGCCGTGGGTGGGCAACGCGATGATCCGTGCCTGCTTCAGCGAGCAGGACATCAGGCAGCGTGCCGGTGCCTGCCACGATGAGTATGGATTCTCGGCAAAGCTGGGGCTGGATCCGGCAGTGCAGGGCATGCCGGTGCTTCGTTACCAGACGGTGGCGACCCGCTTCCCCGCAGGTGCATCGCGTTTCGGGGATTCGCTGGCGAAGGGGCCGTTGAAGACGAAGGACCTGCGCACCGAGCAGGATCCCGCGTGCAGCTATTCGCGTCTTTTCCGTTTCAGTGAGGGCCGTTTTCACCCCGACCAGCCACTGCCGGATTGTGCGGGCTATACCGAACCCTGAGCCCTGTCACGCTGGCCCATGCCCGACACGCGTTCTGTGTAGAGCCGAGCCCATGCTCGGCTGCTGTTCAGTGGCAGCCGATCGTGGGCTCGGCTCTACAGAAGCCCGCGGCGGTGATTACTCGCAGCGGGCTGCGGTGATGATGTTGTCCTTGTCCATGTAGACGCGCAGGCGATCCGGACGGATATCCTTGGTGGTAATCGTGGTCGGGCCGATCGGGTTGACCAAACCGGCGCCGCTCTCACGCGACAGACGACGCATGTTCTCCTCATTGCCCGGCTGGCCGATTGCCCAGCCAAGCTGGCTGGCGTCGCAGCGGCCGGTGCCCTTCACCTCCGGCCCGGGCGTACTCACACAGGCGGCGAGCAGCATCGGCGTGGCGACTGCGGCCAGTGCAAGGCCGACGGAACGGAAACGGGTCATGAGCGGCGCTCCTGCGAGATGTTGGCGCCACCATAGCACCCTGCCCGTGGCGACGGCATGCGTTGGATCAAAGGAGGGGGCTCGGGAGCACTGGCACTGACGAGGTTGGCGCGTCCTGGCCGTGACCCTTCACGCCTGCGGAGCGCATGGAGCGCGTCTGCACGTTGCGAGTCAACCCAGCATTATCCTGGCATTCGGCCTATCGGTTTCGCGTCGCATCTGTCGCTATTCACTGCAGGCCTGGATCAGGTCAATGCCGGCTGGACCGCGATAGCGCATCGTCGCCGGGTCGAACTGCAGCTGGATCTTCCCGGTACGGATGGTGTCATTCTGCCCAGTCGGGCAGTCCCGTGTCGCGTCCAGTGCTGGCCAGGCAGCATGCGGCGCGACAGGGGCCGTCAATGTCGTGAACCTGCCCTCCAACAGACGGATATACGTTCCATCCGCACACTGGGCAAGGATCAGTTTATCGGCGATATCGACATCGCCGTAGCTGCTGCCGAAGTAGGTGAGGATCGCGTCCTCGCGCCCGTCGTTGTTGAGATCGGGCGTGTCGTTCAAGAAGGTCTTTCCCTGCTGACCGCTGTATGGGCAGTCCTCGTCATTCCCCGGTGGACATGCACTGACGCGCTTCCCCTCCACCGGTACCAGTTCGATCCTGCCATCGATGGCGCTTGCACACGCGCGTTGCAGCGAGCCGGACGGCGGAGTGCGCGCGATGGCGACGTCCGCGGCAGCGGAGAGCGCCAGCAGCAGGAGAGCCTGATGCAGGCGCTGGCATCGTGACGACGTCACGGTGAACTTCCGCGCTTGATCGCCTCCCACACCTTGTCTATGTGGGCGCGCAGCACGGGCGCAGCCGAAGCCAGCGCAGGATCGTCCTGCCGGTCGCCGCCGAAGGGTTCATCGCCTTCCACCTCCACCAGCGATTCACCACGTACTTCGTAATACTGCTCGCCCTGGCGAAGGCCAATGCGCAGCTGCTGCGGATCGACGCCGCCACCGCAGAAGCTGTGGCTGGCCAGCGTCAACTCGGCGCGGCCATCCTTGTCCAGGTCCGTTGCAGTCACCTGGTCCAGGAAGTAGCCGGCCTCCAGATCCAGACCTTCGCATTGAACCGGATCTTCCACGCTCCACCGCGAGGCCCAAGGAGCCGCTTGTCCGGCGCGCCGGAACAGCTCCGCACGCAACGTGATCTGATCCATCGCCTCTTCATCGCCCTGCGCCGGCACTGTCTGCTCGCTGCGCGAAAGCAGCAGCAGGCCCGGCCCGTCGATGTCATTGAACACCACTTGCTTCAGCAGCGTGCCCGAGTAGAGGTCTTTCAGTTCCGCATCTGCCAGGGCGGGCAACAGCTCCAGTCGACCAGCGGGCACGGCCTCAACCTGCCCGGGAAGTGCGTGTGCATTCGTTGCGGCATCGTCTGCTGCATCTGCAACCGGTGAGGACGGCGCACCGCAGCCGACTGCACCGAGTGCAAGCACGGCCAGCACGGCAAGTCGCAGCTGATCAGCGCGTATTGTCGCCAGCCTTTTTGGCCACGACAATGCCGAGCGCCGCGTTGAGGTCCGTGGCTGCCAGTTCATCGAGTTTGGTTTCCTTGAGTTCCTTCTGCGCGAATGGCAGATAGCTTTTCGGCACGTAGTAACGCAGCGTTGCAGGGTTGAAGCGGACAAAATTGATCTGGTCGCTCTGGTTGCCACCCAGCAACACAGGTCGACCGCGGTCCATGGCGTAGACGAACCCTACGTGCGACGTACCGACCAGGGCGACCGCGCCGAACACCGGTTCGTCGATCTGGCTGAAGCGCGTGGTGTCGGCGGCGAACGAACGCGCACGGTACGGGTGTGGAGATGATATAGCGTATCCGGCCGTGCGAAGGCACCAGTTCACGAACGATGCGCACCAAGCGTTGGAGCTTCCGGCCAGCGTAGTGAACTGCTTCCCGTAGCCGAGTTCGGAATGGAAGTTGATGGTGCGGCTGATCTCAGCCTCTTTCTTGCCCGCCCATTTGCGCGCCTGTGCATAGGCGTGCTCCACCCAAGGTGCGCGCTTCTGCGAAAACGGAATGATTGCGATTGGGTGGCCTTCGCCCTCGCGACTTCGGGTATCCCGTGCCTGTACTGACGCCGGCGGCCGCACAGCAGCAGCAGGTGTTTCCGGCGGAGGCTTCACCAGCGAGGGCCGATCAGACGTTTGCGGATTCCCGCTGTTGCCCGCTCGCCGGGAAGACCCGGCCGCTGACGGGGGCACGGCTTCGACCCCAACAGGCAGCGTGATTTTCTGGCCAGGGTTGATTCGATTGGCATTGCTGATCGACGGATTGGCGGCCATCAGCGCATCGACGCTGGTGTGATGGCGGTCTGCAATTCGGCTCAGCGTGTCGCCGGAGCGAACGCTGTAGCTGGCTTGACGTGACCTTGTTGGAGTTGCCGGGGCGCCGTCGTTGGCTGCGTCAGCCGGCGCCTTTCCGTAGATCCAAACCACATGACCGGGATAGATGCGGTTGCGGTTGCGGATATGGTTGTTGCTCACCAGATCGTCAACTGAGGTCTTGAACCTGCTGGCGATCGAGGCGAGAGTGTCGCCTGGCTGCACCACGTAGCGCAGCGGTGTGCGCTTCTCCTTGCTGGGCTGCGTTGGAGTGTGTGGTTGCGAATTCCCGCCGACCGTCATCATGTTGCGCGCAAATACCAGGGACGCTGAGGCCTGCTGAAGCGCAAACTGGCCGATTCGGCTTCCAATCTTGCCTGATTCCTCAAGGAAGAGCTCTATCACTTCTCCTGGCTGGCGGGTGATGAATGTCGGCAGCGCCCCGTGCTCATTGGTGGTGACCTTCTTCTCGCCCGTATTGCTGCTACGCACGATCACGGGCGTTGCCGGCATCGGTCGGGCGCCGTCAGACAAGGTGACCTGCGTGGCGTGCACGATCCGTTCCTTGCGTGTCTCAGGCTTTGCATTGAAGCCCTCATATTGCTCCATCGCAGCGATCATGCCGTTGAACTGCTCATCGGTCATGTCCTTGATGACCGTCTGGTCGGTGGCACCAGATCGCTTGCGCACGTATGCCAGATAGGCCGCTGTGTCGTTTTCCGATTCCGGTGCATAGGTATGCATGGCGTTGTACAACGTCATATCGTTGTACTTGCGGCGCAGCAGTGCGCGCTTCTCGGCGCGGCCATCCTCGGCCGTAGGAAAAATGGCGAACTTGCCGCTCTTCGTATCGGCCTGGCCGATCATCTTGGCGTACTTTCCGCCTGGACGCAGGTTGCCGGGGTTGTTGAGCAGCCAAGCCAGCGAGCCGCCACTGCGGATGAGCTTGTCACCGTTGTCGGCGGTGAACTCCACAGTGCGCGTATCCTTGTTGAAAACCGCGCTGATGTAGGTAGGCATTCCGTGTCGTCCTATCGGGGCGTCAGCGTGCTCAGGGCCTGTGCGACATCAACGCCCTGGGGCAGACGGCGGGTGGAATCGAGCACCAGTACCCAGCGCTCCTCGTCGGGCTGCTGCTTGAGAAGGTAGCGTTTCAGCTCGACGGCAGCGTCGTCGTCGTATGGCGTGTCCTTGAAGGACAACTCAGCGATGTAGAGGACCACCTTGCCCGCCTCGACCCGCACACGCGCATCGCGGAGCGGGAAGTCAGCCGTGGCCGTCGCCTTTACGAGGAAATCCACCGGCGGCGCATCGTTGCGTGGGAGCAGCGGAAGCTGGTTCCACACGGCTTCGTTGGCAATCGGACGGTACTGGAAGCTGTAAACATGGAAACTGTGGGCATTGGAATGACTGACATACCCGGAATTCACGCGCAACGTACCTTGAGCGGTCTTGATGTCAGTGCTGCCAGTCGAGTACTGCTGCGCATTGGCGGAGGGGCCCATGCACAATGCGAGCAGCAGCAGGAAGTGTCGGATGATCATGTTGATGACGGGGGTTCGTTGAGCAGTTCCAGGATCTGTTCGGACGTCAGGGCGCCGGTCGCATCGGCCGCGTCCAGGTTCCCGAGGAAGGGGTCGTTGCCGTCGCTGTCGGGCGTGTCGCCGTCATTCTCGGGTGGGCGGCCCGGCGCCGACACCAACATTTCCCAGGTGTCATCGCCCACCTCCAAGGTCAGCGGCCGACCCAAGCCATCGGCCATCAAGCGGGGCAACCGACCGTCCTCACCGATGGTTCCGCTGGCGACCTGTTCGCCTTCGTTGTTGAAGATGCGGTAGGCCTTGTCCTTCCACCCCATTTCCGTGGCCAGTACATCGGCGCCTTCCAGCGCGAAGCGCAGGCTTTCCTTGAACGAGTACAGCCCACTGGGAAGTACCGGCATGGACGGCGCATCACTTCCCCCCCCCATGAACGGATGCTCGCCCGCCTTCACCTTGAACTCGCCCGGGCAGCTGAACGTGATGTTGCCGCCCTCCAGGGTAATCGCGCTGCTGCCGGCCTGCAGCACCACTTTGCTCTGCGCCAGCACGTCGATGCGGTCATCGGTGGCGGTGATGGTCAGTGCCTGGTCGCTCAGCAGCTCCAGTTCGCCATCGTTGGCCTGCAGGCTGACCGGGCCCTGGGCGGCGATCACCCGCAGCGGGCCGCTCTGCGCGAACAGTGAGACGTGCTCGCCGGACACCGTGGCAATGGTCTCGCCTGCGCTGATGTGCAGATCCTGCTGCACCGTCATCTGCAGGTTCTGCCCGGCGTAGGCCACCGCGCTGGCTGGCGTGGTCCAGGCAATGTGGTGCGGTGCTTCGGCCAGCAGCAGCGGCTTGGCCAGACGCTCCACCGGCTGGTCACCCGGGCTGCGGCCATCGCCGCCCGGCTTCATCGCGCTTTGTCCGTTGACCTCGCCTTCGTAGCGTCCCTGTGCCTGCGGATCGATCTGCTCGCGCAGCTGCTTTGTGCGCTCGAACTCGGCCAGTCCGGGCACCTGCTGCTGGGCCAGGGTCTGCTGCATCTGCTCCAGGCTGCGCTCGGCGCCCTTGAGCTGCGCCACCACGCTGGCGTTGTCCATGACCGTGGAAGCGGCCCGCTCCTGCGCGCTGGCGGACAGCAGCAGGCCTTCGGCCGCATGCACGTTGCCCCAGCCCTGCGTGGCCAGCTCGAAGCCCTCGCCGCGCAGGGCGCCGCGGGCGGTGTTCTGGTGCGCGATCAGGTAGCCCAGCTCCAGCCGGCTGTCGGCCAGCGAGCTGTGCAGGCGCGTACGCAGCTGGCCCGGCGTGTCATCGATCACCCATTGCTGGGTGCCGCTGCCATCATGGGCCTGGGTGTGCAGGCCGCTGAGTACGCCGGGATGGCGCGCGTTCTCATCGATGCCGCCGCCGAAGGGTGGGGCGACCTCACCGTTGTAGAGCTGGCCGGTGACGCGCGGCTGGTCGATGTCACCGTGCAGGAATTCCACCAGCACTTCGCTGCCGATGCGCGGCAGGAAGGCCGTGCCCCAGTTCGGGCCGGCCACCCATTCGGCCACCGACACCCAGCTGCCGCTGGTGTGGTCGCCGGGCGCATGGCCGGTCTGGGCGCTGCCGGTGTCGGTCAGACCGCCCGGATTGGGCTGGCTGCCGCGCTGCCAGCCGAACTGGATGCGCACCTGGTGTTCGCGGTTCGGGCTGACGGCCGCATTGGCCACACCCACCACGCGTGCGGTCTGCGGGCCATGCAGGGTGGGGCGGTCCTGCGGCAGGGCGCGCAGCGGCACTCCGGCGCCGGTGGCGAGGAAGGCGTTGCGGTAGGCGCCGCGCTCCAGATCGGTACTGCCGAGCAGCTCGGCGATGCCCTGGTCCAGATTGTTGACGGCGACATGCTGCACGGCCAGCAGCTGGAAGCACTGGCCCTCATGCTGCGGATGCTGGGCCAGGCTGAAGGTGCTGCCTGCGGCCAGCTGGCGCTCGCTGCCGCTGCCGCTGTACAGCACCTGGCCAACGCGCAGTGCGTCCAGCCGCGCCTGCGCTTCGGCGTCGGCCCAGGCGGGCTGGGCGAAGCGACCAGCACGCGGCTGCACATAGACCTCCAGCGCGGGCAGGGTGCCGGCATCGGCACTGGACTGCGCCGCCACGGCGTTGACCTGTTCGCTGTGCCAGCTGGCGACGGTACTGGCGTTGGGCACCAGCTGCTGGCGTTCGGCGAAGGCAGTGATGCCATCGCTGCTCTCGGCCATGTCGGCGCGATGGAAACGCACGTGGCCCACATCGGGCAGTTCGGCGCCGGGCTCGAACACCACCAGGGTGTGGGCGGCATCGCCCTCCTGCGCCTGCTCGATGCGCCAGGCCAGGCCAGCCTCGGACAGCAGGCGGGTGACGAAGGCCCAGTCGGTTTCGCGGTACTGGGTGGTGATCGCGCGGGCCGGCAACTGGGCCTGCACGTCGAAGCGGAAGGCGGCCTGCGGGTAGTCGGCGAAGATCTGCTCGCAGATCGCGCGGGTGTCCTGGTCCTGGAAAATCACTGCGTTGCGGCGAAGGCGCAGCAGGGCGGTCCAGGGTTCGAGGGTGAGCCGGTAGCGGGCCAGCCCGCCGTCGCTTCCCAGCTGCGCCGCCTCGGTGCACAGCCCGTGCCACTGCCGCAGCGCGCCATCGGCCTGGCGCAGCTGCAGGGTCAGCGGCTGCTCCAGCCACGGTTCCAGTTCCAGGAACGCATCGGTGGCCAGGCAGTCGATCTGCAGGCGGTTGTCACCGCACACCGATTCGGTGCCTTCAAACCGCTCGACCACAAGGCCCTCGTCGGGGCCCTTGAGCTGGATCAGGCGATCCCGATGCGACAGCGAGGCGAGGGAAGCAAGCAGCGTGGAGCGCGAGATGTCCATATCGTCAGGCTCATGGGAGGGTGATCGTAATGTGGGCGGTGCGCTCAGGCATCTGCACCACGTCGTTGTAGGCGGCCAGCTGCTGACGGGTTTCGTGTCCGAGGTAGGCGCGCATGCCGAAGAACGCGACGATGCCGAAGCAGCCGACAACCACGGCCGGCAGCCACAGCGGCACGACCCGGCGCAGGCCATGGCGCACGTTGTCGGGCGGCAGCGCGTGCGGGGCGAAGCCGTGGCGCTTGCCCTTCAGGTAGACGATCTCGTCACCCAGGCGCGCGGTCAGATAGCCCAGCTTCTCGGTGCCTTCGATACGGTACTTGCCCTCGAAGCCCATCAGCAGGCAGTAGTGATAGACCTCCAGCGACGGCAGGCGCGCCGCGCCCTGGCGGCGCAGTTCTTCCAACCGGTCGAAGAAGTGCTCGCCGGCGAGGTGCTCGCCGAACAGGCGCAACTGCAGCGGATTGCGCTCCCAGGTTTCGTGCAGCGGCGACGGCTGCGACAGGATCGCCTCATCCACCGCGGCGCAGAACGCGTATTTGGCGGCGTAGACATCTTCGGACGCCACGCCAAGCCGCATCGCGTTGCGTTCGACGCCATCGAGGAACTTCTGCACCGTCTGCACGAAGCCCTCTGCGTCGTGCGGCAGCTGGCCACGCTTGAGCAGAAGCAGCAGGTAGAAGCCGTCGGACATCAGGTCCTGCAGGCTCTGCGGATTGGCCGCCTGCGGCGTCGGATTGACCATCGCGCCATTGGCGGTCAGCGACGGCATCGGGCCCGGGGTCGGGGGCAGGGGGGAATTCATCATGAGGTCACCGCCACAAGTTCCATCTTCAGCTCGGCAATGCCGGCCGGCACATAGATCATCACCGACTGCGCCTTGAGCATGCGCTCATACAGCGCGCCGCGCGAATCGAATTCGAAGTAATGGCTGCCCGGGCGCACCGGGATCGCTGCCGGCACCTGCGCGGCGTGGGTAAGCTTCACGCCTGGCAGTGCGGACAGCACGCACTTCTCGACGTCGTCCGGCGCGCCGACCTTGAAGCGCACCGGGACGCTCTGGATCAGCTCCTGCGCCGGCAGCGAGGCGGAGACGGACAGGTAGAACGAGGCATTTCCGTCGATCCGCTGCGAGTCCAGCCGACCGAGGTGGTAGGACGGCTTGACCTCGTTCAGCGCGATCTTGAAGTAGCGCGTGGAGATCACCGTATCCAGCAGTGCCCGCACGATCTCCAGCAGCTTGCGGAACGAAGCTTCCGGCTGGTCGTGACGGTACACCGGCAGGTCGCCCAGTTGGTAGGCGTTGGAGAAGGTCAGCAGCGCGCCCGCCATGCGCAGCAGTTCCTGGTGCAGGCGCTCGGGATGCAGCTGCGGATGATGCAGCAGATGGGCCAGCGCGCTGAAGGAACTGTTGATCGTATGCAGCAGCCAGAACGACGCGATGTCGCCCGAGCGGAATTCGATGATGTTCTGCGACGTCTGCCGATGCAGCCCGTACAGCGCATCGACCTTGGCCTGCAGCGCATCGAGCACCGCACGCAGTTCACGATGCAGGAACGGCGAGGCCTGCAGCTGCGCGCAGGGCGGGATGAACTCATCGTCCAGCTCGAAGCCGCCGCTGGAGGTGCGGCGCACACGCGCCACCGGCACGGTCGCATAGGCATCACGGGGCTGGTCGTCGGTAAGCAGCTTCACCGCCTTGCTCAGGTAGGCCAGTTCGGCCTCCACCGCATCGGTGAACAGGTCCTGCGTATCGCGGTTGGCCTGCCGATAGCGCGCAAGCACCGTGCCTTCCGCATCGGTGCAGTTGGCACCGTCATCTCGCAGCAGCGGAAGTGCCAGGTAGATCACCGTGGACTGCACGCCAGGCGGCAGATCCTGCAGCGACACCGCGTCCGGCAGGCTGTCGTGGGCGGGGGCATCGTAGGTTTCGCCATCGGGAAACACCGCCGACAGATCGAGCGGCCTCAACGTGCCGCCGGACAAGGCATGGGGGTCGAAACGCACGCGGCGCGCGCCCCACGCGTACGGGTGCAGCGTCTGCGAAAGATCCTGCAGCCGTGCCTCGTGATACGCGTCCTGGCGCTGGAAATGCTGGGGCCGCAGGAACAGCCCTTCACCCCAGAGAACCTTCGACATCCTGCTTACATAAGCCACATTCAATCCTTGGAAATACCTTGAAAGGTTGCCCCTTGGGGGCCGGTTCCGCCGTCCTCGCGTTCCGCTGCGGCGAAGGCCCTGCCTTGCAATGTGAAAGTGTGAATCACATCGCACATTGATTGCGGCGGGGCAAACGTTGCGCGGAAGATACTATCGCATTGCGGCAATTTGAGTGCCAGAATTCCGACGCGGTCCTATTTCGCGCCTGCACAGCGGATCGAGGCAAGACTGCCCGGATCGCCGGAAAGTCGTGTGAGCAGGGCCTTGCTGTCGCTGGTCAGGGCACAGGCGTGGACACCGATGGTCACACCGTCCTGCGGCAGGGTCTTGCCCTTGGTGTCGAACGCGAGCCGCCAGCGGTTCTCGGCGGGGGCGCGGAACAGGGCGACCACGCCCAGCACTGCACTTCCTTCACTCAGCTGCTCGGACAATTCCTGCCGGGCCCCGGGGGTCAGCACCACCTCATTGACCGACAGCAGGTCGGCACCGAGGGCGGCCTGCTCTCCGGCCTGGTCCAGGAATGCGTTGAAGGGCGCCTGTTCGAACCGTTGCAGGCTGCGCAGGTGGTAGACCTTGACCACCGCCGCGCTCGCCCGCTTGTCGTTGCCGGCATTGAGGTTGGTGCCGGCATACAGGCGCAATGGGACGGTCGGTGGCGCTTTCGGCTTTTCCTCGCGGATGCCGACGGCCTGCAGCGTCTTGTCCATCGCTTTCCCGAGCTTGCTGTCGCTGGCGCAACCGGCAAGGGAACCCGAAACAATGAAGGAGAAAATCGTGACGGATATCACGCGGCGAAATGAGGAGAGTTGCGCATTCATCTGGAGTCGGCGGGCTCGAAGGGCGGGGTGAAAGTCACGTATGCAACGGATTTCGCTCGCGGATATCACATTGGAATGTGAAGAATGTGTCTATCAAAACCGCCACATTCTTGACGAAATTCACTATACCGATGCGTATTCGCGAATGTACACTGCCGCCGACAGGGGCAGGAATCCCGTGCGGTGTATCGGCGGCGATTCGGCTTCCTTTAGGAACTAATTTCGACGAGGGATCACTATGGAAGTGAAGGCAATGGGGAAGGCTGTCTACCGGCCGATGTTCGCGCTGATGTTGCTGTCGGGTCTGGCGGCCTGCTCATCGGCACCGAAGAAGGCCGAGGTCGTGCCGTTCGAAACGACGCTGAGCAATGCCGAAGCACAGGTCACCACCGGTGGCGCGGATGCCGCCATCAGCGCATTCGAGGAAGCGGCGAAGGCCGATCCGACGCGCAAGGAGCCGTGGGTGCGCATCGCTCAGCTGCAGTTCGACCAGGGCCAGTATGCCCGCGCCATTGTGGCTGCCGAGGAAGTGCTGCAGCGCGATCCCAGCGATCTGGTCGCCGATGGCGTGATCACGGTGGCCGGTTTCCGCATTGCCAACCAGTCGCTGACCCGCCTGCAGGGGCGCGGCGCGCTGGCTTCCGATACTGCCCGCAAGGAAGCGCAGACCCTGGCTACCACCCTGCGCAACACCATGGGTGATGCCATTCTCGATCCGGCGCCCAAGCCGAAGCCGCGCAGCCGCGCCCGTGCCGGCCGTGCCGCCGCGCCCGCCGCTGCCGCGCAGCCCGCTGCACAGCCGGCCAAGCCCGCTGCCCGCTCGAACAACTCCGATCCGTTCCAGAACATCGGCAACTGATCCGGACCCGGCCCCAGTCAGGAGACACACATGGCCAAGAAGGAAAGCATCCAGAAGCGGCTGCAGAAGATCCGCCCGCCGCGCGTCCAGCTCACCTACGATGTCGAGAAGGGTGACGCGATCGAGCAGAAGGAACTGCCGTTCGTGGTCGGCGTGATGGGCGATTTCAGCGGCAACCCGGAGCAGCCGCTGCCCAAGGTCAAGGATCGCAAGTTCGTCAGCGTCGACATGGACAACTTCGACGAAGTGATGGAAGGCATCGCCCCGCGTGCGGTCTATCGCGTGCCGAACAAGATCAGCGACGAAGGCGGCGAATTCGGCGTCGAGCTGAAGTTCAACTCCATCGATGACTTCCGTCCCGAGGCGGTGGTCCAGCAGATCGAGCCGTTGCGGCGCCTGCTCGAGTCGCGCACCAAGCTCGCCGACCTGCGCAACAAGCTGGCCGGCAACGAGAAGCTGGAAGACCTGCTGACCGATGTGCTCAACAACACCGAGCAGCTGAAGAAGCTCGGCGTGACCAAGGAGGACTGACCGATGTCAGCCGAAGCCAGCCCGTTGGCCACGCAGGCCGCCGTTGCCGAAGACGTCGGCCTGCTCGACCAGATCGTCGAGAAGAGCAAGGTCGCCAAGTCGAAGACCGAGCATGACCGCGCCAAGGACATCATCGCCGCGCTGGCGAAGGAAGTCCTGGACGGCACCGTGGTCGTCTCCGACAACCTCAACCTCACCCTCGATGCGCGCATCGCCGAGATCGACCGGATCATCTCCGAGCAGCTCAGCGCCGTCATGCATGCCGAACCGTTCCAGAAGCTGGAAGGCAGCTGGCGAGGCCTGCATTACCTGTGCCAGCAGACCTCCACCGGCCCGAACATGAAGATCAAGGTCTTCAATTCGCCGCAGAAGGATCTGGTCAAGGATTTCAAGTCGGCCATCGACTTCGACCAGAGCGCGCTGTTCAAGAAGGTCTACGAAGAAGAGTTCGGCACCTTCGGTGGCGCGCCGTTCGGCGCACTGATCGGCGACTACTTCCTCGGCCGCCAGCCGGAGGACATGTACTTCATCGAGCAGATGTCGCACGTGGCTGCCGCCGCGCACGCGCCGTTCATTTCGGCAGCGAGTGAAGGCATGTTCGGCCTGGAAACCTTCACCGATCTGGGCAAGCCGCGCGACCTGGCCAAGGTGTTCGACACGGTCGAGTACGCGAAGTGGAAGTCGTTCCGCGAGAGTGAGGACAGCCGCTATGTCGGTCTGACCATGCCGCGCTTCCTCGGCCGTCTGCCGTACAACCCGAAGGATGGCACCACCGTCGAAGGCTTCAACTTCGTCGAGGAGATCGAAGCGGCCGACCACAGCAAGTTCCTGTGGTGCAACACCGCCTATGCGATGGGTGCGCGCCTGACCCAGGCCTTCGAGAACTTCGGCTGGTGCGCGGCAATCCGTGGCGTGGAAGGTGGCGGCCTGGTCGAGGACCTGCCGACCCATACCTTCCGCACCGATGATG
Source organism: Stenotrophomonas sp. STEN009 (assembly GCF_056760395.1). NCBI lineage: Bacteria > Pseudomonadati > Pseudomonadota > Gammaproteobacteria > Lysobacterales > Lysobacteraceae > Stenotrophomonas > Stenotrophomonas sp. STEN009. The sequence continues at coordinate 65,442 of NZ_JBRRES010000023.1, forward strand.
GCGAAGTCGCGCTGAAGTGCCCGACGGAAGTGGCCATCACCGACCGTCGTGAAAAGGAACTCAGTGACCTCGGCTTCATGCCGCTGGTGCACTGCAAGAATACCGACTACGCCGCGTTCTTCGGCGCACAGTCGGCACAGAAGCCGAAGAAGTACAACACCGATTCGGCCAACGCCAACGCGATCCTGTCTGCCCAGCTGCAGTACATTTTCGCGGTGTCGCGCATTGCCCATTACCTCAAGGCGATGATGCGCGAGAAGATCGGCAGCTTCGCATCGGCGGGCAACGTCGAGGAATTCCTGAACCGGTGGATCGCCCAGTACGTGCTGCTGGACGACAACGCATCGCAGGAAGCCAAGGCCCAGTTCCCGTTGCGCGAGGCATCTGTGCAGGTTTCGGAGGTGCCGGGCAAGCCTGGTGTCTACCGCGCGGTGGCCTTCATCAGGCCGCATTTCCAGCTCGATGAGCTGTCTGTTTCGTTGCGTCTGGTCGCCGAACTGCCGGCGTCCGCGAAAAAGTCGTAACGGTTTGCTGTAACTGAAGCGTCCAGGGGAGTCCGCTCCCCGGATTGCAGTGACGCTTATTTCAAGAGGGCGCAGCCCCCCTTAACCGCCAGGCCCCCGCCTGGCACATCAAATCTCACGGAAGAACGGAATTTAGGAGACCAGATATGCAGCACGCTTTCCTCTCGATTGACACCATCAAGGGCGAGTCGCACGACGACAAGCACAAGGACTGGATTGAAATCCAGTCGTTCTCGCAGGACCTGTTGCAGCCGCGTTCGGCCACCGCGTCGACCTCCGGCGGCACCACCGCTGCCCGCGTGAACCTGTCCCCGATCGAAATCACCAAGTCGATCGACCTCGCCTCCACGGCCCTGAACCAGGCCGCCTCCAACGGCACCACCTTCCCGAAGGCGCAGATCCAGTTCATGCGCGCCGACAAGGACGGCAACGCGATCAATTACTACACGGTCGAGCTGCTGAACGTGCTGGTCCACCGCGTCACCACGACGGTGGACAAGGAAGGCATGCCGCAGGAAGTTGTTCAGCTGAGCTTCGGCGCCATCAAGTGGACTTACCAGCAGCAGAAGCCGGAAGGCGGCGTTGGTGGCAAGACCGTGGCGCAGTGGAGCGCAACCAAGAACATCCCGAACTACACCGTGTGATGTTGTGTCACTGCGATGGCGCCTCGTGCGCCATCGCAGTCTGATCGTCGGGCAGGGCCAGGAACGGCCCTGTCTCTGCCGCACCGCTGCCGCCCGCACGGATGCCGAACCTGAGTGGATCGACCAATGAAGGGACTCGAACCCAGCCTGCTGGAAAAACTGTTCGACGACGCCCCCAAGCAGCCGGGCGCCGGGCCGGTATTCAAGTCCGTCTCGCTGGAGCAGTACAAGGAATCCATTGCCCGTGACCTGGAAGGGCTGCTGAATTCGCGCGCCGCGTTCCAGGAAGGCGACATGAAGGAGTTCCCCAACTGCCGGCAGTCGCTGCTGACCTACGGGCTGGCCGATTTCTCCGCGATGAGCCTGGCCAACGCCTATGATCGCGCCGCCATCTGCCGCTCCCTGGAGCAGGCTGTGGCGCGCCACGAGCGCCGGCTCCGCAACGTCAATGTGCACCTGGACGCCGGCAATCAGTTTGCCGGCGGCCTGCACTTCACCATCCATGCGCTGTTGGATCTGGAACCGGCGCGCGAGCCGGTCAGCTTCGACGCGATGCTGCAGCCCTCGACCCTGCAGTACCAGGTCACCCGCGCACGTCGCACGCAGGCCGCCTGATGCAGGACCTGCTTCCTTATTACGAACGCGAACTGGCCTATCTCCGTCGTTACGGACGCGAGTTCGCCGAGCGTTACCCGAAGATTGCCGGCCGCCTGCAACTGTCCGCGGAGGGCAGCCAGGACCCGCATGTCGAGCGGCTGATCGAAGCGTTCGCGCTGCTCAGTGCCCGCGTTTCCAAGCGCATCGAGGACGACTATCCCGAGTTCACCGACGCGCTGCTGGATGTGCTCTATCCACATTACCTGCGCCCGTTCCCGTCGTGCTCAATCGCCCACTTCGACATGGAAGGGGTGGCCTCCAAACTGAGCGCGCCGGTGCGCGTACCCCGCGGTACCGCCCTGCAGAGCCGCCCCGTGCGTGGCGTTCCGTGTGATTTCCGCACCGCCTACGACGTGGTCCTGGCACCGGTCGGGGTACAGCAGGTGGTCTACCGCAGTGTCGCCGATGCACCGATGGCCACGACGCTGCCGGCGGGCACCGGCGGCCAGATCTCGCTGGGCTTCCAGTTGCTGTCCGATCAGCTCGGCTTCGGCCAGCTGGGCACCGATCAGCTTCGCCTGTTCCTGGATGGCGAGCCGTCGGTGCGGGCCGCTCTGCGCGATGCGCTGATGCTCGGGGTAAAGGCGGCCTATGTCGAATCCGATGGCGATGGCCGCTGGCGACGCCTGGAAAAGGTCCCGCTGAGCCCGGTGGGCTTCGCCGAGGATGAGGCGCTGATCGACTTCCCGGCGCGCTCGCATCCGGCGTACCGGCTGCTGACCGAGCTGTTCGCCTATCCGGAGAAGTTCGGATTCGTCGATCTGCACCTGCCCACAGTGACCGCCGGCGCCAGCCGTCGTTTCACGCTTCACCTGGTGCTGCATGCGCAGGGCCAGGACCGGGGCAACACGATGGTGCTGGAGGAACTGGGTACGCACAACGTGCGCCTGGGCTGCACCCCCATCGTCAACCTTTTCAGGACCAGTGGCGAGCCGATCCGCGTCACCCATCGCACGGTCAACTATTCGGTGCTGGCCGACGCGCGTCGCGCCTTCGCCTACGAGGTGCACTCGATCGACTCGGTGCACCGCATCCGGCAGACACCGCAGGGCGAACTGATCCAGGCCTTCCGTCCGTTCTACTCGCTGCATCACGGTGAAGATCCGGAGCGGACCGGTCAGTACTGGGTGGCACGTCGTGATGAGGATGTCGCACGGCAGAGCCCCGGATTCGAGACGGAGATCAGCTTCGTCGACCTGTCATTCAATCCGGTACTTCCGCAGACCGACACGGTCAGCCTGGAGCTGACCTGCAGCAACCGCGATCTGCCCAACCAGCTTGCCTTCGGTGTGGCCGGTGGTGACCTGAACATCGAGGGCGGCAGCCCGGCCAGGGCGATCAGCCTGCTGCGCAAGCCGACCAAACCGCTGCGTTTCCGCCATGGCCGCAATGCGCAGTGGCGCCTGATCTCGCACCTGTCGTTGAACCAGCTGTCACTGACCGCCAGCGGCCTGCCAGCGCTGAAGGAGATGCTGCGCCTGTACGACCTGTCCGGCAGCAATGTTTCCGCTCGCCAGATCGACGGCATCCTTGAGCTGCAGCAGACCCCGACCACCACCTGGATGCATGGTCGCCAGTTCGCTTCGGTGGTGCGTGGCCTGGAGATCCGCCTGACGATCAATGAAGCCCACTTCGTGGGTACCGGTGTGGCCGCCTTTGCCCAGGTGATGGACCACTTCTTCGCACTTTACGTGCATGCCAACAGCTTTACCCGTCTGGTGCTGGTTTCCGGCGACAGCGGGGAGGAGATCGTCCGATGCCCAGCGCGCAGCGGCGAATCGATCCTGGCGTAGCCCAGCAGCTGCTCACCGAGCCCCACCGCTTCCAGTTCTTCCAGGCGGTGCGGTTGCTTGAGCAGGTGTTCCAGCGGCAAGGCGTCAAGCCCGGCCAGACCGTGCCGATGCGCGTGCGCTTCCGCAACTCGCTGTCGCTGGGCTTCCCGGCCACCGAGTTGTCCGCGGAGGGTGAGGTCTACTCGCTGAAGGGCGAGCGGCTGGAGGGGCGCGAGGCCATCGAGCAGGCGCTGCACGGCGAGGAACTGGCCGAGGTCCACCTGACTCCGCAGTTCATGGGCCTGCTGGGCACCGCTGGCGCATTGCCGCTGCATTACACCGAGACCCTGCAGCTGCGCGAGTTGTACCAGCGCGACCGCACCGCGCGCGCGTTCCTGGACATATTCTCCACACGCGCCGTATCGCTGCACTACGCGGCGTGGAAGAAGCATCGGCTGGCGCTGCAGTACGAACTGGATCGCCGCGAGCGCTTCCTGCCGCTGGTGCTCTCGCTGCTCGGCATGGGCATGAGCGAGCTGCGCGATCGCCTGCACGAGGGCGAGGGCGAGATCTTCGATCAGGCCGTTGCCTATTACGCCGGTGCCGTGCGCCAGCGCCCCGTATCGGCCGTGCTGATGCAGCGCATCCTGTCGGACTATTTCCAGGTGCCGTTGCACCTGGAGCAGTTTGTCGGCGCGTGGTACCGGGTGCCCGCCGGTCAGGCAACGCGGCTGGGCCAGGCCAATGCGGTGCTGGGGGCGAGTGCCCTGGCTGGCGATCGCGTCTGGCAGCGAGACCTGCGCATGCGACTGCGCATCGGGCCGCTGCGGCGCGATCAGTTCGACGCCTTCCTGCCGGGTGGCAGTGCGGCCGAAGCCCTGTCCAAGTGGTTGTCGTTGTTGACCGGCGGCGTTCTCGAGTACGAAGTGCGGCTGGTGCTGCGCGCCGAGGATGTGCAGGGCAGCGCCCTCGGCAGCGGCGGCGGCGCTCGGCTGGGCTGGGACAGCTACATGTGCACCCAGGCGCAGACCACATCGCGTGAGGACACCACCTATGGCATCCACACGCTGCAATGACAACCCGCCGCAGGCGTCCGTGCCTGCGGTCCTCGAACGGTTCCAGCAAGGAGTGCGTGTTTCCGCATGAGCATCAACCTCAAGACCCTGATCAGCAAGCTGGACGACACCTGCCGCCAGGCGGCCGAGCGGGCCGCGAACCTGTGCATGGCGCGCGGCAACTATGAGGTGGACCTGGAGCATCTGTTCCTGGCCCTGCTCGAGCAGCCGCAGAGCGATTTCGTGTTGATTGCCCGTCGCAGCGGCATCCTGCCGGAATCGCTGGAGCGTGATCTCAACGATGAGATCAGTCAGTTCAAGACCGGCAACGGCCGCACGCCGGTGTTTTCCCAGCACATTCCCAAGCTGTTCGAGCACGCCTGGCTGATCGCCTCGCTGGACTCGGAAACCACCCGCATCCGTAGCGGCCATCTGCTGCTGGCGCTGCTGACCGAGCCGGACCTGGCGCAGTTGGCCTACCGTGGCTCGAAGCTGTTCGTGCGTTTCAAGCGCGAAGAGCTCAAGCACGACTTCGCCAAGCTCACCGAGGGCTCGCAGGAGGCGGTGCAGACCGTCCGCTTCGCCGATGCCTCGGCGAAGGAAGAGGGCGGTGAGGGCGAGGAAGCCGTATCCGGCGAGGCCAAGGGTGGGTTGTCCAAGACGCCGGCCCTGGACCAGTTCACCACCAACCTGACCCAGCGCGCCCGTGAGGGCAAGATCGACCCGGTGATCGGCCGTGATGGCGAGATCCGCCAGGTGATCGACATCCTGATGCGTCGCCGCCAGAACAACCCGATCCTCACCGGCGAAGCCGGCGTGGGCAAGACCGCCGTGGTCGAAGGGCTCGCCCGGCGCATTGCCGACAAGGATGTGCCGGAGGTGCTGCAGGGTGTCGAGCTGCACACGCTGGACATGGGGCTGCTGCAGGCCGGCGCCAGCGTCAAGGGCGAGTTCGAGAACCGCCTGAAGAACGTGATCGACGAGGTCAAGAAGAGCCCGCATCCGATCATCCTGTTCATCGATGAAGCGCATACGATGATCGGCGCCGGTGGAACCGCCGGCCAGAACGATGCGGCGAACCTGCTCAAGCCGGCGCTGGCCCGCGGTGAGCTGCGCACGATCGCGGCGACCACCTGGAGCGAGTACAAGAAGTACTTCGAGAAGGACGCGGCGCTGGCCCGCCGCTTCCAGGTGGTCAAGGTTGAAGAGCCCAGTGAAGTGCTGGCCGTAGCGATGCTGCGCGGCATGGTCGGGTTGATGGAGTCGCACTTCAACATCCGCGTTCTGGACGAAGCGGTGACCGAAGCCGTGCGTCTGTCGCACCGTTACATCAGTGGCCGCCAGCTGCCGGACAAGGCTGTCAGCGTGCTCGATACCGCCTGCGCGAAGGTCGCGCTTGGACAGAGCGCCACGCCTGCGATCATCGAAGACACCCGCAAGCACCTGGATCGCCTGCAGGCGGAAATCAGCGCGCTGCAGCGCGAAACCGCAGGGGGCAGTGCACAGCACAGCGAGCGCCTGGACGAGCTGCATGCCCAGCAGGCGGAAGCGCAGGCGGTGCTGGCCAGCAATGAGGAGCGCCTCACCCGCGAGCGCGAACTGGCAGGCCGCATTGCCGCGCTGCGCCAGCAGATGGAGCAGGGCCAGGCCCAGGCGGCCGATGGCGAAGCGCCCAACGATGACGGTGAGGGCGACGTCGCCGTGGCCAAGCCGGCCGCCAAGCGCGGCAAGGCCAAGCCGGAACTGTCGCCGCAGCATGCTGAACTGTCGCGACTGCAGGCCGAGCTGCGCGAGTTGCAGGGCGAGACGCCGATGGTACCGCTGCAGGTCGACGGAACCGTGGTCGCGGAGATCGTGTCGGCATGGACCGGCGTGCCGCTGGGCCGCATGGTCAAGGACGAGATCCGTACCGTGCGCACGCTCGGAAACCTGCTGGTCGAGCGCGTGATCGGACAGGACCACGCGCTGGATGCGATCGCCCAGCGCGTGCGCACCGCCACGGCCAAACTGGAAGACCCGAACAAGCCACGCGGTGTCTTCATGTTCGTCGGCCCCTCCGGTGTCGGCAAGACCGAGACCGCGCTGGCGTTGGCTGACATTCTCTATGGTGGTGAGCGCAAGCTGATCACCATCAACATGAGCGAATACCAGGAAGCGCATAGCGTGTCCGGGCTGAAAGGCTCGCCGCCGGGCTACGTCGGTTATGGCGAAGGCGGCGTGCTGACCGAGGCCGTGCGCCGCAACCCTTACAGCGTGGTGCTGCTGGACGAGGTGGAGAAAGCCCACCCCGACGTGCTGGAGATGTTCTTCCAGGTGTTCGACAAGGGCGTGATGGATGATGCGGAAGGCCGCGAAATCGACTTCCGCAATACCCTCATCATCCTGACCTCCAACATCGGCTCCTCGCAGATCATGCAGGCCTGCCTGAACAAGCCGGCCGAGGAGATTCCGGCGGCCGACGCGCTCGCCGACGCGCTGCGCCCGGTGCTGATGCGCAGCTTCAAGCCGGCCTTCCTCGGCCGCCTCAAGGTCGTACCGTACTACCCGATCAACGATGACGTGCTTGCGCGGATCATCACGCTCAAGCTCGGTCGCATCCGCGACCGCGTCATTGCCAACCACAAGGCCACCTTCAGCTGGGACGACAGTCTGGTGGAGGCCGTGCTTGCGCGTTGCACCGAAGTGGACTCAGGTGCCCGCAACGTTGACCACATCCTCAATGGAACCTTGCTGCCGGAAATCGCCGAGAGCGTGCTGGCGGCGATGGCCGAGGGGAACCGGATCAACGCCATCAAGGTCACCGCCGGCAAGAAGGGTGACTTCAAATACAAAGTGTCTTGACACTGAGCAAATGGAGAAGGCAATGGAATTCTATGGATTCGACCGCGAAGCGGCTCTCAACCACTGTGACAGCCTGGAACTCGGCCTTGGCCGTGAGCTGGACCGTGTGCGTGCCTGGAACCGGCTGCGCCCCGAACATGTGATCGAGCTGCTGGAGACCGCGGTGCCCGCTGCCCGCCAGGATGCCCGCAACGTGGCCGCGCAGATCAGCCGCGGTTCCTGGCGCATCCACATGGATGCCCCGGTCGTGGGCAAGCCGCAGCTGGTGAGCAACGTGCGCGAACTGCAGATCACGGCCGGTGGACGCGATTACCGCCTGAAGATCAGCGAAGGCGTCCGCCTGCAGCTGGAAGAAATCGTCCAGGCCGCCTGATGATCGTGTGAGCTTGTCGCCCCGCACAGGGGCGCAGGCCACGCGGAAGCGGGAACCGGAGGAAGCCGATGCGCACGCCGCATGCAGACCACCTTGAAGCACGGGAAGTCGGGGAATCACCATGGACCTGGTAAACAACCTGCGGGCAGCGCTGGCCGGCCCATCGCATGCACAGCGCTTCCTGCGGCTGCACACCTCGCTGGGGAGCGACGTGCTGGTGGCCGAAACGCTGGATGGCGTCGAACAGATCGACGGCATCGGTTTCCAGTGGACGATCACGGCGCTGTCGCTGGATGCGGGCCTGCCGCTGGGCCCGCTGATCGGGCAGGGC